>NZ_JBJMQP010000056.1:0-9161 GCF_045802625.1 Hyalangium sp.
CGGCGGGACGATGTGCAGCGCTTCTCCTTCCTCCGCGCGCCGAAGCAAATCCGTCAGTGCGGCCGTGTCGTCCACGGCGATCCGGCGCGTGGGCGGCAGGTGAAGCTGGCGCTCCATGGCCGTGACCTGGCGCACCTCGTCCATGAGCTCCGTCTCGTAGAGGAAGCTCCGGTCCGCGTACTCGTGGTCTCCCGGCACGCTCCCCACCAGCCGCAGGGGCCCCAGGCGCGTGTGGACGCGCATGCTTGGGTTGTTCCACTGCGCCACCCCTCGCATGCGCCTGGCGCGCAGCATCCTCAACGTCAGCATCTTCACCCACGAGCCCGCACGGATGCCGTGCACGAAGCTCATCAGCGAGACTCCAATGAAGAGGCCCGGCACCACCGAGGGCGCCGCGTAGTAGGCCGCGCCGATCGCCATGGCCTCGCCCGCCAGCTTCAGCCTCTCGCGTGCCTGGTCATCGAGCATCCGCGCCGGACACCGCAACAGGCCGATGGCTCCCGGCAACAGGTAGAGATCCGACAGCACCCAGCTCGGCACACCGATCGACTGGAAGGCGAGCTGGTTCAGCTCCCGGTACTGCCGCACCAGCTCTCCGTGGTGCTCGGCCGGAAGGAACTTCACGGGAACTCCCGCGGGCTTCAAGTCCAGCGCCTCCCCATTGGCGGCTGCGCCCAGCGCCGCGAGTGACAGCTCCGGGTGACGCGCGAAGAAGTTGGCGGCCAGTACCTGCATGTCAACCCTCTGCCTCCATTCGAGCCGCCACGGTAGCCAGGCGGTTCTCCTCGGGAATGGTCACGCGCTCCAGTTCCAGGCGCGCATGGGACACCAGACACCGCGACGCGCCTCCACCTTTCTCGCACAGCTCACGCATGACGAGGGCCGTCACTCGCATTCCCTGGGCCTCCACCAGCGCACGCACGCGCTCGGGAAGCACGCTCGCGGCGAGCAGCTCCCTGCCGAGCGGCAGGCCATTGGTGGCGTAGCTGCGAATCTCCTCCTTCGTCACGAGCAGCAGGCGCTCGCGGCCGAAGCGCTGCTCCAGCAGCGCGTAGGACGGCGGCGCGATGACCTCCGGGCACACCAGCATCCGATCCACCGCCGAGAGGGGCAGCAGGGCCATGTTGCCGTGAAAGGCGGGCTCGCGAAGCTCCACCCGCAGTACCTCGCCTGGGAAGTAGCGGGCGGCGGCCTCCAGGCCTTCGCGATCCGTGCGGACCCCATGAAAGAGGATCGTCGCTCCGTCGAAGGTGGCCACGTCTCCTTGGGCCTCCCAGATGCCGGCTCCCGGATTCACCACCTCCATGCCCATCCTCCGAGCCAGCGGCGCCCAGTGATCACGCTCCGAGCGGCGGTGGGGACTGGCCATGCGCGGCAGGAGGAACAGCGGCGGTGCGCCCTCGCGTGCGAGCACATGTCCGCACTCGGCGGCGTAGGGCATGCCGGTGAGCTCCTCCGAAGCAGAAGGCAGCGCCACCACCACCGCGCCGCGTGACTCCAGGGCTCGAGCGAACTCCAGCCACTCTCGGCGAGCCTCTCGCGCATCCACCGGCGCCGCCTGCTGACTGCGGAAGTTGGCCCTGCCCCGCAGCGCCCAGGTCCGCCCGGGGGGTGACATCAGGAAGAGATCCCTCATCGCTCTGACCCCTGACACTGAAGAGCTGAGCCAGCCATGAGGCGAGCGGCGGCTTGCCACGCCTCCAACACATCCCAGAACCTTCCAAACCTCGTGATGGCCTGAGGAGCATTGGCACCATAGAATGGGTGTATGGACGCGTTGAAGGCCCGAGTCGAACAAGGTCGCTTGGTCGTGGAGGAGCCGGTCGAGTTTCCTGAGGGGACCGTCCTCGAGCTGGCGATTGTGGATCCGGGTGATGACCTCGACGATGCGGAGCGCGATGCCCTCCACGCGGCTCTTGCCCGAGGATGGGAGAGCGCGAAAGCTGGCCAAGGCAGGCCTGCGGAGGAACTGATCCAGAAGCTCCGCTCCCGTAAATGAAGGCGCGCGTCATCGTCCAACCGGACGCAGACGAACAAGCCCTGGCCATCGACAGCTGGTGGCGCGAGAACCGTCCCGCTGCACCGAACCTCTTCGCGGACGAGCTGGTTGCAGCGCTCGGACTGCTCGCGGATGCGCCCGGTGCGGGGCGCCGATACCCTGCCCGGAAGATCCCCGGCCTCAGGAGGCTGATGCTTCCGGCCTCCCGCTATCACGTCTATTACGTGCACGATTCGGAAGCAGGCATCGTGCACGTCCTCGCCATCTGGAGTGCCGTGCGCGGAAAGGAACCTCCGCTCCGTGGTCCCTGAACTTCGAGATCCAACTGCACGCTGATGCACCCTCGATGCATTCGATGCTGGCTCGGCGCACGTGAGTCGGTGAGGCTGGGGTCGCGTGGACGAGACGAAACTGCCTGACCCCGAGGATCTCCAAGCCCTGCTCGCCGCGGCCCTGGCGCTGCCGGCGCTCAAGCCGCACGCCGCGCGCCTGGAGCGGCTCCGCCAGGACTACGCCCGAGGCGTGGCCCAGAAGGATGCCCCCCTCGCCGTCGCCCTGGTAGGTGCCACCGGCGCGGGCAAGTCCACCCTGCTCAATGCCCTGGCCGGACAGCACCTCGCCCGTGAAGGCGAGGACCGCCCCACCAGCACCACCGCCACCGTCTTCGCCCCGGCGGGCGCGGAGCTGGAGGCGCTGGCTCGCGTGGGCGCTACCGTGACGCGCTACACCGCCAGCCCCAACGGCCTCTGGGGTGGGCAGATCTTCATCGACACGCCGGACCTCAACAGCGTGGCCACCACCCACCGCGAGGTGGCTCGCGCCGCGTTGGAGCTCGCGGACGTGGCGCTCGTGGTCATGCACCGCGGGAGCGTCGCCGAGGCCACCCAGATCGAGTTCCTCTCCGAGTTCGCCCGGCGCCGCGCCCTCGTCTTCCTCATCAACTTCGCGGATGAGCTGTCCGCGGACTCTCGCGAGGCCCTCAAGGCCCAGGCGCGCAAGCTCGCCTCGGAGCAGCTCGGACTGCCCCAGGACTCCATCCCCACCTTCGCCATCAGCGCCCGATCCGCTCGCACGGGCAAGGACGTCTCGGGCGAGTTCGGCGCCTTCCTCTTCCACCTGCGCGAGCTGGCCACCCAGGCGGTGGCTTCCCGCGTGCGCCGGGGCAATGCCCTGGGCGCTCTGGAAGAGCTGGCCACCCGGGTGGAGTCGTCGCTTCAGGAGACCGAAGCCCTGCTGTCCCGCACGCGCGCCGCCTTGGAGGCCGGGCTCAATCGAACCAGCGAGGGGCTTCGCAAGGACTTCGACTCACGCCTCGGATTGGCCCATGGATACCTCGCCTCGGAGGTCCGCAGGCAGGCGGCGGGCCGCTTCTGGGGACCGGCCGCGTGGGGGCTTCGCCTCTCGCTGTGGGGCGCGGGAGGCATGGGCGCCGCGACGTTCCTGGCTCGGCGCAGCCTTCCCGTCGGACTCGCAGTGGCCGCGGCCTCCACCGCGCTGGATGCGGTGAGGGACAGAACCCGGGCCCGCGCCGCCGAGACCACGGTGGTGGAGCCCTTCGAGGATGATCTCGCGGTGGAGTCCGCCGCGCGCGCCGCGCTCATCGAAGCCCGCGCCGTGGCGCATGCGAGCGGCTTGTCTCCCGAGGCGCTGGGAGTCCCTGACACCGGCACGCTCCTGGCGGAGCTCCAGGCCATGCGCGCGAGCACCTGGCGCTACACCGCCACCACGGCGGTGGCGGAGGCCGTGGCGCGCTGGTGGCGCGTGGCTCGATGGCTGGTGCTGCCGCTCATCAACCTGCCCCTCTTCGCGCTGCTGGGGCACGTGGGCTACCGCGTGGTGCGTGCCTACCTGGAGGGCCCGCTGTTGACGACGGAGTACTTCGTCAACGCGGGCGCGCTCTTCGTGCTGCTCGCGGGCGCCGGGGCGCTGCTGGCCTCAGGGAGTCTCGCGGGCGCTGGCCGTGCGGCTCACCGGGCGGGCCGGCTGCGGTTTATGGAGGCCCTCACCACCCTGAGCGGGCGGCTGGGAGAGGCTGTCGAGGACACTCTGCGCCCCGGGCGGGATGCCGCTCGGCGCATGCTGAGCCTGATCCGCGGCCGGTGAGAGCGACACCACCGCCTCGCCCGTGCGCGAGGGCTCCTGCGCGGCCAGCACGCTGTTGTTCTGCGCGTCGCGGCACACCGGCGCCGCCACGTTCGTGTCACGCGCCGGATCGCCATAGCCGATGATGCGCGCGGGGACCGAGGGGTTGTTCCACCCGCGCCCCGTCTCCTGCGCCACCTTGAAGTGCAGGTGCGCGCCGCACGCCCAGCCCGTCTCGCCGGAGAAGCCCAGGAGCTGGCCCTGCTTCACGTGCTCGCCGGGCTTCACCACCACCGCGCTGAAGTGCAGGTACTGCGTCTCCAGCCCATCGCCGTGGGAGACCACGACGTAGTTGGCCATGGGGGCGAACTTCTCGTCACAGCCGCCCTCGGTGCTGTCCCCGCGTGCCATGCGGACAGTACCTTCATGGGCCGCGACGACCGGCGTGCCCTCGGGCATCCGGAAATCCCAAGCATACGTGTCGTTGTACTTGTGACTACCCGTGTCATGCGCCTGGCTCACCGGATAGATGCGGCCACACGCGAACGGGACAGCCACTTCAGGCATATCCACTTCGGAGTTGGGGGAGACTGCCGAGACCGAAGCCAGAATCAGAAGGGAGGGAATGATCATGGTTGGGGCCGCCTCTCAACTGAGAGACAGCCGCAGCCTATTCCGTGACGGAATTTCCCTTCAGCGCCGCCTGCCGCACGGCCCCTGAGCAGAGCCCCTGCCCTCCCGGTTGCTCTTCTCCAAGCTCCTGGGCGTTACTCACCGGCCTGACTGACTGGTCACTTTTTATATGAACGGCTAAAAGGAGTTCATGGCCCAGCGAAAGGCACGACAGGGGACGCCCTCGCGCCCGCGCCGCACCCAGCAGGAGCGCCGCGAGGAGACGCGCCGCCGGTTGCTCGACGCCACCATCACGGTGCTGGTGGAGCAGGGCTACGCCCGGCTGACGACCATCGAGGTGGCGAAGCGGGCTGGCGTCTCCCAGGGCGCCATCTTCACGCACTTCGACACCAAGGCTGATCTGCTGTGCGCCGCGGTCGAACACCTCTTCCCCCGGCTCATCCAGGACTACCTGGCCGGGCTCGGTGGCCTGCCGAGCGGGAGGGATCGCGTGGGCGCCGCGGTGCAGATGCTGTGGACCGTCTTCCAGCGTCCGGAGCTGCAGGCGGCCATCGAGCTGTACGTGGCGGCTCGCACGGACCCCGAGCTCCAGAGCGCGCTGGCCGCGATGGAGGGTCCCCACCGCGAGAACCTGGTGCGCGTGGCGCGCGAGCTGTTCCCCGAGGCCGCCTCGCATCCGGAGTTCGAGGGCGTGGTCGAGCTGGTCATCGACGCGGTGCAGGGCGGTGTCATCGCCCGCGTGGCGCGGCCGGATCACCCGGCGATCCAGCGCATGCTCAAGGTGCTCACGCGCTTCGTCCATCTCAGCTTCTTTCGCGGCCGGCAGCGCCCGCTCAAGCGGGCCTAACGAGGGTACCCATGGATACGACGCACATTCCCGATCTGCTCACCCCGGCCGTTCCGTTCTTCGTGGTGTCCGTCATCGTCGAGGCCGTGGTGGTGAAGCGGATGAAGGACGAGGGCCGCGACGTCCGAGGCCACACGGTGAAGGACACCGCCGCCAGCCTCTCCATGGGGCTCGGCAACCTCATCATCACCACCTTCTGGAAGGTCGTCGTCTTCGCGTTCTACCTGCTGCTCTACCAGCTCACCCCGCTGAGGATGGGCTCGGGGCCGCTGGCCTGGGTGCTGATCTTCTTCGGTGAGGACCTCTGCTACTACTGGTTCCACCGCGTCCACCACGAGAGCCGCTTCTTCTGGGCCGGACACGTCAGCCACCACTCCAGCCAGTACTACAACCTCTCCACGGCGCTGCGGCAGCCCTGGACGACGACCTTCACCGGCGTGCCCTTCTGGGCGCCCCTGGCGCTGCTCGGGTTCCACCCGGCGATGATCGTCGTCCAGCAGTCCATCAGCCTGCTCTACCAATACTGGATCCACACCGAGTCCATTGGCCGGCTCGGGTTCCTGGAGTGGGTGCTCAACACGCCCTCGCACCACCGCGTCCACCACGCGTCCAATCCGCAGTACCTGGACAAGAACTACGCCGGGGTCCTCATCATCTGGGACCGGCTCTTCGGCACCTTCGCGCCCGAGGTGGAGAAGCCCGTGTATGGGCTGACGAAGAACATCCACACGTACAATCCGGTGCGCATCGCCTTCCATGAGTTCGGTGCCATCTGGAGAGACCTGCGGCGCCCCGAGCCGCTGCGCCTCCGGCTCGCCCGCGCCTTCCGCAACCCGGCCTGGAAGCCCGAGGGAGAGCAAGCCTCTCCTCCGTCGACACTCCCGGCCTGAGAGAAGCCACCTTCCCGCTCAGGAAGAGGCAGACTGCCTCCCGTGTTCGCGCGCCACGCCGCCAGAGCGCATGGGAGGGTTATGGCCATGTCGTCGAAGTCCAGGAGGAGTTCGTGGGGATGGCTCGGGGTGTTGCTCGGGCTCGTGGGGTGCGCAGCCACGCAGAGCGCACAGCCTGTTCCCTCGTCCCCGGCCGCTGCCACGGGAGCGCCCGCGGTGATGGCCTTCGTCGGCGTCTCCGTCCTCCCGCTGGATTCGGATCGGGTGCTCGCAGATCAGACGGTGGTGGTGCGAGGCGACCGCATCGTGGCCGTGGGCCCGGCGGCCTCCACCCCCGTGCCCGACGGCGCGATGCGAATCGACGGGCAGGGCCGCTACCTCATGCCGGGGCTGGTGGACATGCACATCCACCTGCAGCCCGGTGACGGAGCGCCCTCGGATCCCGCCGGGCAGCAGCTCACGTTGCTGCTGGCCAATGGCGTCACCACCGCGCGAGCCCTGGTCGCCCCCCCGAGCGGCTTGGCCCTCCGGGATCGCGTGGCGCGAGGAGAAGTCCTCGGCCCCACCCTGCGAGTGGCGGGGCCTTCCTTCCACGGCAAGTCCGTCCAGGGCCCGGAGCAGGCCCGGCAGCGGGTGCGCGAGCAGAAGGCCGCCGGGTACGATCTGCTGAAGACGCATGGCGGCCTCGGCCGCGAGACGTACGACGCCATGATCTCCGAGGCCAAGGCCCAGGGCATGCGCGTGAGCGGCCACGTCACTCAGGATGTCGGGCTCATGCACGCGCTCGAGTCGGGACAGCAGATCGAGCACCTCGACGGCTACCTCGCCGCGCTCCTGCCGCCCGGAGACACCGCCGTGGTGGACCAGGTGGAGTTCGGTGAGCCCCTCGCCCGGATGGACCCGGCCCGCATCCCCGCGCTCGCCCTGGCCACGAAGCAGGCGGGCATCTTCAACTCCGCCACCATGGCCCTCTTCGAGATTGTCGCCAGCGACGGAGCCGTGCCCGAGCTTCGCACGAACCGGGAGCTGCGCTACGTGCCCTCCGCCGCGGTGGACTCATGGACGAAGGAGCTGCTCACCGGCCCGCTCTCGGCGGCTCCCGTGGCGGGCAAGCACCGGTTCCTCGAGCTGCGCCGGCTGGTGCTCCAGGGGCTACACACGGCGGGAGCGCCGCTGCTGGTGGGCTCGGACTCGCCTCAGCTCTTCATGGTGCCCGGCTTCGCGACGCACGATGAGATGGAGGCGATGGCCGCCGCTGGCCTGCCTCCGCTCACCGTGCTCCAGGCCGCCACGCGCAACGCGGCGGCGTACTTCGGGGAGAGCGATCAATGGGGCTCGGTGGCTCCCGGCCAACGCGCGGATCTGCTGCTGCTGAACACCAACCCGCTCCAGGATGTGTCGCTCACCCGGGCCTTCGTGGGCGTCATGGTGCGCGGCCGGTGGCTCCCCCGGAGCGAGCTGGACGCGAAGCTGGAGCAGGTGGCCGCCGCCGCCCGGGCCTCCAAGGGCTGACCCCCGGCCCGCTCGTGCACCCTTGTGTTCAATGCCGGGCGAAGTCCCTGCCCCTGGAGCCAGGAGCCCTCGGGCCACTTCCCCCCTGAGAGGCGAGGCGCTAGGACACACGGCAAACCCAGGCACTGGAGAGGCGTGATGACCCAGCGTGAGCTGTGGGAGCGATACAAGCAGTACCTGTGCGTCAGCCCCTCCGTGGGCTTCACGCTCGACATCTCGCGGATGAACTTCACCGCCACGTTCCTCGACCAGATGCGCGCGCCCATGCAAGCGGCCTTCACCGCCATGGACGCCCTGGAGAAGGGCGCCATCGCCAACCCGGACGAGAAGCGCCGCGTGGGCCACTACTGGCTGCGTGCTCCGGAGATGGCGCCCGAGGCGGAGATCGGCCGCGCCATCCGCGACACCCTCGCGGACGTGCACTGGTTCTCCGAGGAGATCCACGCCGGGCGCATCGTGCCGCAGACGGCCGAGCGCTTCACCCAGCTCCTGGTGGTGGGCATCGGGGGCTCGGCGCTGGGGCCCCAACTCGTGGCGGATGCGCTGGGCTCCGCGTCGGACCGGATGCGCGTCTTCTTCTTCGACAACACGGACCCGGATGGGATGGACCGCGTCCTGGCGCACATTGGCGACAAGCTGAAGGAGACGCTCACTCTGGTCGTCAGCAAGTCGGGCGGCACCAAGGAGACGCGCAACGGCATGCTGGAGGCCGAGCGCGCCTACCAGGCTCGTAACCTCTCGTTCGGCGCGCATGCGGTGGCGGTGACGGGCGACAACAGCGAGCTGGACCAGACCGCGAAGAAGAACGGCTGGCTGCGCACCTTCCCGATGTGGGACTGGGTTGGCGGCCGCACCTCCGTGCTCTCCGCGGTGGGCCTGCTGCCCGCGCGGCTGCAGGGGCTGGATGTGGATGGGCTGCTGTCGGGCGCTCGGGATATGGACAGGGAGACGCGCCAGCAGGACGTGAAGCGCAACCCGGCCGCCCTGCTGGCGCTGATGTGGCACCACGCTGGCAATGGGCGTGGCACCAAGGACATGGTCATCCTGCCGTACAAGGACCGGCTGATGTTGATGTCCAGGTACCTGCAGCAGCTCGTGATGGAGTCGCTGGGCAAGGAGCAGGCGCTGGACGGCAAGGTGGTGAACCAGGGCCTCGCCGTCTACGGCAACAAGGGCTCCACGGATCAGCACGCCTACG
>NZ_JBJMQP010000057.1:0-74590 GCF_045802625.1 Hyalangium sp.
AGCTCGGAGAGGCGCGCACGCAGCGCGACGGGCTCGGCACCCTGGAGCAGCTCGGCATGGCGGTCATCGAGCGCGTGGAGCTCCGCCTCCACAGCGGGCCAGAAAGCGTCGCGAGCCTCCAGATCGAAGAGCGGTGGCGCGAATCCACCGACGCGCCAGCGGCCCTCGATCATCCCCGAGAACCCACGGAGATAGCCCACGCGGCCATCCGGGCCCGCGACCACCAGCACACCGAACATCTTTCCACGGCCCGGCTTGTCGAGATCTCCGAGGTCGAGCCCATCCGCGAGCTCGCCGCGGCGCAAGCGCTGTTGCAGCTCCTCCGCGGCCCGGCGCGCCAGGGAATGGGGCGGGCCGGGAGCGAACGGGCTGGCGAGCCGTGCCGGCACCTCGCTCGGAGCCGGCTGCGGATCAAAGTACGTCACGATCTCTGGATGGAGCGGCTCTCTCACGTTCAGCGCACGTTGGTCCAGCCTGGATCCCCCACGGCCCACTGATTGACCCAGGTCTTGAGGGACACGCCGCCCGCGCCCACCAGCGTCTTGTAGCTCCCGAGCATGGTGTGGCTGCTGCCGGAGAGGACGAAGTAGTGGGTATTGGCGTGCGTGTACTGGTTGGCCAGCAGCGCGTTGAGGGCGGTGGTCATCTGGCCCGAGGAGTAGTTGAAGTAGTTGCTGAGGACCGCGTCGTTGTCGTAGGCCAGCAGCCCCAGCCGCCGATCGGGCCAGCGGGTTGCCAGGGCATCGATCAGCGCCGGGAAGCTCTGGGCGCAGTCGGGACAGCTCTCGGGGAAGCGGGGGTTCCACGAGTTGATGATCTGCGCCCAGCGCGCGCTATCGGGCATCACGACCTGGGCGCTGTCGGCGAGCAGGTCCACATGCGCGGCGGGGAAGGCCAGGGAGGCCCGCTCGAAGTTGAGCTCGGCCCCGTAGCCACCGGCGCTGCTGCCCGTCAGCCAGATCTGCTCGGCGTCCGGGAAGGTGGCCTTGAGGTGGGCCAGGAAGGCGTCCATGTTGGGCGCGCCTCGGTGATACATCTGCCGCTGCGGATTGTTGGTGTCATAGCTGCGGACCGCGTCGCCCGTGTACAGGTCTCCCGTGCAGTAGGGGACGTAAACGAAGTGCGCATCATGGAAGGGGTTGGTGGTGTCCTGCCGATCCAATACCCCCGCCGACGTGAGCCCCGGCACTTCGGAGTCGAGCGTGGCCTGGGTATAGGTGTCCTCCACGTGGGCAGCGGTCTTCAGGGAGTAGCAGGTGAGGAAGTCCCAGCAGGCGCCGCCGCCCGCCATGTAGACGAAGATCCGCTTGCTGCCACCGGGGGCCGGGTTGAGGCCGATGCCCGCGGGTGTGCCGTTGCCGCAATGTGTCTCGGAGAAGGGCACCCACGTCCACTTGTTCTCGGGCACGGAGATGGGATCCGTGCTCCCACCGCCCGGTGGGCCCGCATCGGGTGTCCCCGCGTCGGGGGTGGTGTCCGGGGGCGAAGGAGGAGTGGAACCACAGGCTGCCGAGAAAGCCAGCAGCAGCAACATCAGCGTGTGACGCATGGTACCTCCGAAGGCAGGAAGTGGACTCTACGCCAGCGTGCCGGTGAGCTGGCCCGCGGCGATGGCGTCGGAGATGGCCTTGCGCTTGAGCTTCCCGCTCGTCGTCTTCGGCAGCGTGCCCGGCGCCACCAGCAGCACGTGATCAATCGTGATGCCGTGGGCTCGCAGCCGCTCGCGGATGCGCTCGGCCAGCGCGCCCTGGGACTCGGTCTCCAGCTTCGTCTCCGCCAGCACGTACGCCAGCTCCGTCTGCCGCTGCTCGGAGCGCACGCCCACCGCCGCCACGCACCCGGCCCGGACTCCCTCCACCTCGGAGGCGAGCTCCTCGAGGATGGACGGAATGAGGTTGTGGCCGCCCTTGATGATGAGCTCCTTCTTCCGGCCCGTGATGAAGAGCGCACCGTTCGCCTGGTAGCCGAGATCCCCCGTCCGCAGCCAGCTCTCCTCGAGGCAGGACGCGGTCAGCTCCGGCTCGCGGTAGTAGCCATCCATCAGCGTCGCCGAGCGCACGAGGATCTCCCCCTGTGTGCGCTCCGCCACCGGCTGGTCCCGCTCGTCCACCAGCCGGAGCTCGGTGTGAGGGATGGGACGGCCCACTCCCGTCAGCTCCAGCGCGCCCGGGCCTTCTTCGCAAGGCACCGCGCGGCCCTCGCGCTCCAGCGTGGCGCGGTCCACCCGGTCCACCACCGTGGGCGCCAGCTTCTCCGGGAACGTCACCGCCACCGTGGCCTCGGCCAGCCCGTACACCGGGAAGAAGGCCTCGGCCCGGAAGCCGCACGGCGCGAACCTGGCTGAGAAGCGCCGCAGCAGCTCCGGTGAGATGGGCTCGGCGCCGATCATCGCCACCTCCCACGCGCTCAAGTCGAGCCCCGCCTCCCGAGCCCGGTTCGCCAGCGCCATGCAGATGGCGTACGCGGAAGGCGGCGCGGCGCAGATGGTGGCTCGGAACTGGCTCATCGCCTCCAGCCAGCAGAACGGCCGCTGCCGGAAGTCCAGCGGCGAGATCATGTGCGCCGGGAAGTTGTTGAAGAACGGGAACAGCAGCCCGCCCAGCAGCCCCATGTCGTGGTGCAGCGGCAGCCAGGAGACGGCCACCGCATGCGAGGGAGAGGGCAGGGCGCGGCTCATGCTCTCCATGTGCAGCAGCACCTTCTCATGCGAGAGCACCACCCCCCGCGGGTTGCTGGTGCTGCCGCTGGTGAGCTGCACGAGGCATGGGCCTGGAGCCGCGTCCGGCTCGGGCTGGAACGAGGCCGCCCGGCCTTCCTCCACCAGCGTGTCGGCGATGATCAGCGAGGGCCCCTCACCACCGCCCTCGCCAGCCATGCCCGCCAGCACCCCCGAGAGCACCAGCGCCTTCGCGTCCAGCTTCTTCGCCGTGCTCCGGAGCTGCTCCAGGTACGCGTCCAGGTCCGCCAGCCGGTACGGCACTCCGAGGATGCTGGGCACCGCGCCCAACGCCCACACGCCCAACAGCGTGCTGACGGAGGGGCGCACCTCGGGGACGAGCAGCAGCACTCCATCCCCCGGGCGTACTCCCCGGGCGTGGAGCGCCGCGGCCACCGCTCGCGCCTCCTCCCATGTCTCGCTCCAGGAGCGGGAGAGCCACTCATCTCCCTCCTTGTAGCGGATGGCGAGCGTGTCCCCTTGGGCCTGCGCCCGGGCTCGGAGCAGGCCTGCCAGCGTCCTCGGCGCCGTCACTTCGCGTTCCCCGGGATGGGCCAGCCCGCCACGTGCACCTTGGGCGCGCCCTTGGTGGCCAGGATCATGTACTCCAGGGCCGTGCGCTTGGCGAACGACAGCTTCGCCACCGTCATGTAGCCCTGCAGCACCTTGGAGAAGCCCGGCGCCATGGCCTCAATCCGCTCGCGGTTCTTGCGCACGTTGTCGATCCAGTACCCCAGCGTCTGCACGTACGAGCTCGTCAGGTCCTCCACGTGCAGCAGATCCAGCCCCGCGTGCTCGATGAGGTTCAGCTCCTCGGAGAGGCTCAGCAGCCGGCAGTAGCCCAGCGCGGTGACGAAGATGTAGCGCGTGGCGTTGCTGTCCCGGTCTCCGCGCGACTCCACCGGGAAGTAGCAGTCCGAGATGAACAGCCGGCCGCCCGGCTTCAGCGTCCGCCCCACCAATGGGTGGATCGTCTCCCGGTTGTGCATGTGGACGATGCTGCCGGAGAAGAGCACCACGTCGTAGCTCTCCGGGGCGGGGTTCAGCTCCTCCACGTGCTTGAGGTCCACCTTCACGCGGTCCGCCACGCCCCAGTCCTTCGCGCGCTGCAGCGCCACCTCGCGCTGCTTGCTGCTCAGGGTGATGCCCTGGAACTGGCCCTGCGTGTGCTGCGCCAGGTACAGCAGCAGGCTCCCCCAGCCACAGCCCACGTCCAGCACCTTCTCGCCGGGCTGGATGTTCAGCTTGGCCGCCACCCGCGCGAACTTCCGCTCCTGCCCCGTCTCCAGATCCTCCTCCGGCGACAGGAACACGCCCGTCGAGTACGCCAGGCGCTTGTCCAGCACCAGGCTGAAGATCTCCGGGTTGTGCTCGTAGTGCTGAGCCACCTCGCGGGCCTCGTGGGCGCGCTGCTGCTCGGAGGTGCGCTGGGCGGCGGCGCGCTCGTCCGGGTGCCGCAGCTCCAGATTGAGCGAGCTCATGCGACCCTCCCCTTCTGGCGGGTGAGCTGGGCCGCGACGAACCGCGCCAGGTCTTCCACCGTCTTCAGGTTCGCGTCCGCTGGCGAGGCCATGTCCGGCATGGCGAAGCGGAAGCGCTCTTCCAGGGCGATGTTGATCTCGATCATCGCCAGCGAGTCGATGCCCAAGCCGCTCTCCAGACTGGCGGTGAGGGGGACCTGCTCCACGGGGCGCTTCAGCGCGCTGGCGATGATGTTGCGCACTTCCCGGCCGATCTCCTCGAGCGGGGGGGTGTCTGCCACGGGGCTCTCCTGGGTTGGGGTGCGGGCTGCCACCGAGCAGGCCTCGCTTCGTGCTCCTGCCTGTCTCGAAGGGGCCGCACCAGTGGTGAAACGGACGTTAGGCCGCTTGCTCCAGGCTGGCAATGAAAGATCGAGCGCCGTGTTTGTCTGGCATCAAGTGAATTGGCTGGGTCGCTCGCACCCCGCGTGTGTTGGGGCCCGTGCTTCGCATTCGCTTTCACCCGCCCCAAGCTGGCATGCTTGGGCCCTTCCAGGACGATGCCACCCTCTCCACCGGAACAGAGTGACGCGAAGGGTGTCTCCGGAGCGCTCACTCCGGGGACGCTGGTGGGTGCCTACGTCATCGAGGACATGCTGAGCTCCGGCGGTTTCGGCGTGGTGTATCGCGCCAGGGACTCGGAGCAGCGGCAGGTCGCCATCAAGGTCAGCAAGCACTCGGCGAAGTCCATCACCGCGCAGCAGCTCGTCTGGCAGCAGAACGAGATTGAGGCGCTCACGCGGCTGCGGCACCCCTCGCTGGTGGAGGTGCTCGGCTACGGCTTCATGGAGGATGGGCGCCTGTACCTGGTGATGGAGATGGTGCAGGGCGCGGTGCTGGGCCAGTACCTGCAGGAGAAGGGGCCGCTGGAGGTGCTCGAGGCGCTGCAGCTCACCCGCCGCATCGCCGAGGCGCTCGCCTACTGCCACGAGTCCAAGGTCCTCCACCTGGATCTCAAGCCCGCCAACATCATCATCACGGATCCGGTGGAGCCGAAGGTGAAGGTGCTGGACTTCGGGCTGGCGCGGCTGTCCAGCGGCTTCCGTACGCACGAGGGAGGCCCCGTCGCCGGGACGCTGGCGTACATGGCGCCCGAGGGCTTCTTCGGGGCGGTGGATCGCTTCACCGAGAAGGCGGACCTGTACGCGCTGGGGACGCTGCTCTACGAGATGCTCTCCTGCATCCTCCCGTTCCCCAACAACGCCTCATACGCGGCGCTGGGCTCGCTCAAGCGCGCGGGGAAGATGACGCCGCTGGAGCAGGCGGCGCCCCTGGTGCCCCCGGTGGTGGCGGCGCTGGTGCACTCGATGCTGGATCCGGATGTGGCCCACCGCTTCGGTGGGGCCAGCCGGCTGGCCGCCCGGCTCAAGGGGCTCTACTTCGATCTGCTGCACGGCAACGCGGGCGACGGGGTGGTGTCCCTGCCCCCGGACATGGTCACCGACGACGCGCCGTTCGTGGGGCGCGCGCGCGAGGTGGCCTTGCTGCGCGAGGCGGTGGACGCGGTGGCCGATCGCCAGGGCCGCGCGCTCATGCTGGTGGGTGAGGCGGGCATGGGCAAGAGCCGCCTCATCTCCGAGGTGTTGCTCTCGCAGGAGGTGAGCGCGCGGGTGATGGTGGGCTACGGCCGCTGCCGGCAGCTCGGCGAGCTGGTGCCGTACTCCCCGCTGCGCGAGGCGCTGGGGCAGATGGTGGAGCTGCTGATGGGCATCCGCAGCGAGCCCGGGCACCGCGTGCGCTACCTGGCGGGGCAGGCGCTGGCGGGAGAGGCCCAGGAGCTGCGGCGGCTGGTGCCGGAGCTGAACCGGCTGCTGCCCGAGGGCGCCGAGCGCGGCAACGAGGGCGTCATCGTCCAGGGCCTGGGCGCCGAGCGCGTGGGCAAGGCGCTGATGCACCTGCTCACCACCCTGGGCGCGGCGCGGCCGCTGGTGCTGGTGCTGGAGGATGTGCACTGGGCGGACGAGGGCACGCTGGCCGTGCTCTCGCGGCTCACCCTGGCACCGCCGCCGGGCGTGCTGCTGCTGTGCACCACCCGGCCTCCACCCCGGCTGCCCCGCACCGGCGAGCTGGAGATGCTCACCCTGGACGCGCTCGGCCCCAAGGAGAACGACCAGCTGCTGGCGGCGCTGGCCGGTGGGGCGAGCCAGGCCGTGGTGAAGGCGCTGGTGCAGCAGGTGCCGTTCCTGGCCAGCGGCAACCCGCTGGTGACGGCGCAGATCATTCGAGACCTGCAGGTCGGCGGGTATCTGTCCCGCGAGCAGGACGGACGCATCCGCCTGTCGGATCGCCTGCGCGGGGAGTACCGGCCTCCGGACTCCGTCTCCACGGTGGTGGGGCGCGCGCTGGAGCGGCTGGACAAGCAGGTCCGGTGCGTGCTCGCGGTGGCCGCGCTGTTCGACAGGCGGTTCCGGATCTCCGATCTGGAGGCGCTGGGCCTGTTCACCTCGCAGGAGGTGCGGGCCGCCATCGCCGCGGCGGAGCAGCAGCGGCTGTGTGTCGTCTCGGGGGACCGGTGCACCTTCGCGCATGACACGCTGCGTGAGCGGCTGGCGGCGGAGGAGCAGCGCGAGGACGTGGCGGACATCCACCGGCGCATCGGCGAGCGGCTGGAGCAGCGGGGGGCTCCGCCGGGCACGCTGGGCTACCACTGGGAGAAGGCGGGCCAGCCGCTGCGGGCCGCCAACGCGTACCTGGAGGCGGGGCTCGAGGCGGACCGGCTGTTGGATCCCATCGGCGCCGGCCAGCACCTGCGCAAGGCGTTCACGGTGGCCAGCTCCCAGGGGGCCTTGGCGAAGCGGGATGAGCTGCTGGTGCGCGCGCTGCATGGGCTGGTGCGCATTGGCTGTCTGCTGGGCAGCGCGGCCGAGATGATCCGGTACCTGGAGCTGGGGCAGGCGATGCTCGAGCGCCCCACGCTGGAGCAGCGGCTGGCGCTCAACAGCTCCTGGGCGCGGGCGTACTACGCCCAGGGCAACTTCCCCAAGGCGCTGGAGTACAGCGAGCAGTGCCTGGGCGCGGCGACGGAGGCGCACCTGCGCTCCTACCTGTTCGCGCCGCTGAGCATCATGGGGCGGGCGCTGTCGGGCTCGGGGCGGTTCAGGCCCTCGGTGCCCATGCTCACCGAGGCGGCGGCTCAGGCGGCCGAGGCGGGCGAGCACGTGGAGCAGACGCACTCGGAGGGCATCCTCGCGCTGTCCCTGGCGTACTGCGGCGACTTCAAGAAGGCCCGGGAGTATGCGTCCTCGGCGGCGCGCATCGCCCTGCGGCTGGGCAACCCGGTGCGGATGGCGGCCTCCACCTTCTATTACTCCGTCATTGCCGAGGCGGAGTTCCGCTGGGACGAGGGTGTGCAGCGCAGCGCCGAGCTGCTGGCCTTCACCGAGGCCCATGGAATTACGGGGCTGTACCTGTGCATGGGCACCTTCTATGCGGGCCGGCACCAGTTCCACATCGGCCGGCTGGACAGGGCGCGGCACCTGCTGACGCATGCGCTGGGGCTGGCGCGGCAGCAGGGCACCTTGTACGGCATCTCCCTGGCGTATGCGTATCTGGGGGATGTGGAGTTCGTGGCTGGGCGCCAGGCTGATGCGAAGGCTGCCTACGAGAAGGGGCTGGAGCTGGCCAACTCCGGGACGAAGGACGAGCAGGCCGCGCCGCTGTGCCTGATTGGGCTGGCGCACCTGCGCGGGCTCTCGGGGGGGCCGGTGGAGCAGGTGCGGGCGGGGGCGGACGAGGCGCTGGCACGGCTGCGGGCGGTGGGCAACGTGAGCAACCAGATCCCCACGCTCCAGCGGTACGCGGAGGCGCTGGAGGAGCTGGGAGATGTGGCGGGCGCCGCCCGGCTCTATGAGGAGCGGCAGGTGCTGGTGAAGAAGCTGGGGCTCAACGAGTGCGAGTTCTGGCCGCGGGTGCTGCCGAGCCCGCAGGTGGAGGCGCTCCCGCCCCGGCAGTACTGGCGGAAGGCCACCTCTCGGTTGTCCTCCTCCTCGAGCGCCCGCCCGGTGAGCCAGGAGGACTTCAACGCGGAGACGGTAGTGCGCGCCGCCGCCCCCCCGGCTCCGAGCGGGGACAACAAGGGCTGACCCGGGTTGGGCGCCTCACATGTCGGGTCGGCACAGCCACGGCTGCGTGTCGCTTCGGCGCAGACACGTGAAGCCCGGTTCGCAGGCCTCTCCGGCCGAAGGCGTGAGGACACCCCAGCGTCCCGACGAGTGACAGCACACAGAGCCCTGCGGTCATCCAGAGCACGAGAACCCCCCTTCGGTCACAGGCGCAGGCTAACAGAACCGCTCGCTCCGCCTGTGTGCCGCCGGACGCACCCGCTCACGCCGCTGAGCCGCTGGGGCCACACCGCGGTGAGTCCGCGCGGCCACGCGCTCGAGCGTGTGCCGGCTCGTTTCACCTGCGCACCGAGCGCCTCACTTTCGAGGCCCTGCGCCCACGCGGTGGGTATCACTCATGCATTGCCCTCCTCGCACGGGAGAGAGCACAACCATGAACATCAAAGAGAAGTTGAGTGAAGTCTCGCAGCAGAGCGTCTTCCTGGCCCGAGCGGCCGTGGGCGCGGTGGTCAGCAGGATCCGGTGGTTCATCTTCACCCAGAAGGGTCGCCGCCTCGCGGCCGGGCTGGCGGTGACGGGCGCCGTCACCCTGGCCGCCACCTCGCGCCCCGTCGCCTTGATTGAGCCGGGGCAACTCGGCATCCGGATGAACCTCGTCACCGGCAACGCCACCGAGCTGCGTGAGGGCTGGGCCCTGCTCGTGCCCTCCATCCACCGGCTCCACCTTTATAGTCTCAGGGACCAGACCTACCGGTCCGTCCGCAGCTCCAAGGCCAACAGCGAGGCGCCCTTCCAGTCCGCCGAGGGTCTGTCCATCGGCGTCGAGGTCAGCATCCGCTACGCGCTCGATCCGGCGCGCGTCTCCGCCCTGGCCACCGCGATGCCGGATGACGTGGGCCAGGAGCTCGTCGAGCCCGTCATCGATGGCGTGCTGCGCCGCCACTTCGCCCAGCACACCGTCCGCGAGATCTTCGCCACCCAGCGCGCGGAGATCCAGAAGGCCATCTCCGAGGAGATCGCCCCCCTGCTGGCGAAGGATGGGGTGATTCTCCGCTCGGTGACCCTGGGCAACGTGGACCTGCCCCAGCAGTACCGCACCGGCGTCGAGGCCCTGCTCGCCGAGGAGCTGCACGCCGAGAAGATGCGCTACACGCTGGAGCTCAAGGAGAAGCAGATCAAGGAGACCGAGCTGAGCGCCGAAGCCGATAAGGTCCGGCGCGAGAAGGCCGCCGAGGCCTCCGCCAGCGAGGAGATCATCGCCGCCAGGGCCAAGGCCGAGGCCATGCGCCACATCCTCCCCTTCAAGGAGAAGGAGATCGAACAGCGCCGCCTGGAGGCCGAGGCCGCCAAGGTGAGCCGCCTCACCCAGGCCAGCGCCGAGTCCGAGGCTCGCCAGATCGAAGCCGAGGGCGAGGCCAATGCCCGGCGCAAGCTCGCCGAGTCCGATGCCTACCGGGTGGAGGTGACGGGCAAGGCCGCCTCCGAGCAGCTGGCTCGGGACGCCAGCCTCATCAGCAAGAACCCACTGCTCATCCAGAAGACCCTCGCGGACAAGCTGTCCGACAAGATCCAGGTCATCATCGCCCCGCCCCAGGCCGGTGGCTTCTTCGCTGGCAACCTGCTGGGCCAGCCCCAGGCCGCGAGCGCTCCCGCTTCGCACCGCTCCGGCTCGGGGGACACCTCCTCCGAGTACGGCTCCGAGGCTGAAGCCGAGCACACCAACAGCTCCCAGGCGCGGGAGGAGTAAGGACCATGCTCGCCACGATTCTCACCATCGCGCTCGTGGTGCAGGACCAGGCTCCCCTGCGCGCCGCGCCGCAGGATGCCGCCCCCCGCCAGGCCACCTTGTGGCAGGGCGAGTGGCTCGAGGTCCGAGGGGAACGCCAGGGCTTCCTCCAGGTCTATGACCACCGCCGCGAGCGCCCCGGCTACGTGCGCGAGCAGCAGGTCCGGGTCTACCGCCTGGACGAGACGAGCGCGCCCCAGCTCCAGGCCATCGTGGAGTTCCTCCGGGACACGCCGGGCTCGGAGGCGTTGGGAATCGGCTACACGGCGGCGCTGCTGCGCGCGGCGAACCCCTCACAGGTCGGTCCGGAGCTCTTCGATGCCATGGGCACCTTGGCGGACCGGCTGGCGAAGCGGGCCTCCTCTCGCAGATCCAATGACGAGACCCTGGCGGCCCACCTCGACGTGGCGGCCAGCTATGGCGTGAAGCTGGTGAGCATCGAGCAGGAGGGCCGCACCCGCCTCTGCTACGACGGCGAGGCCTTCCGCCGGGTGCTCGGGCTGGGAGGAACTCCGGAGGCGCGGCTCCGGGCGGCGCTCGCGCTGACGCGGCCCGAGTGCACCAATCCCGCGCTGAGCCCGGTGGAGCGCCAGGCCGTCGACGAGTGGCGCAGCTCGGTGCTGGAGCAGGTGGACGCGGCGCAGCTCCCGGCGTGGGAGGCCAACCGTCTCCACCTGCGCCGGGCCGAGGTGGACGCGGCGCTGGCGTTCCAGTGGGCCCGCCGCGGCGAGACCGAGAAGGGCGCGAAGGCGAGCGAGCGCTCCGTGGATGAGCTGGCGCGGGTGCTGAAAGCGGAGCTGGCCGAGGAGGACCGCTCCGCCTACGCGATGGCGGCGGTCCGGGTGGCGGCCTCTCGCTGGGCCTCCGTGCCTGCCCCGGAGAAGCCGGGAGCCGGGCCGAGCCTCGCGCTCACGCCAGGCAAGCCGGGGGAGACCTGCCTGCGTCTGGCGGATGAGAAGACTCCGGGGACACCGCTCGCCGAGCGCTGCACCTATGGGCTGGTGTGGCCCAGCTCCATCCGCAGGTCCGCGCAGGGCACGGCCGTCACCGTGGCCGTGCAGCTCCTGGAGGGCTGGACGGAGCTCTGGGTCTTCCACCAGGAGGCAGAGGGGTGGCTGCTGGACATGCTCGCCCCGACCACCACCGAGCCGAGTTTGGGCTACGTGGAGCTCGCGGGCTTCACTCCGGATGGCTCACGGGTGCTGGTGGCACGCGAGGTCCTCATGGAGGGGAAGATCAAGTCCTCCTTCCAGGTGCTCAAGCGGCAGACGCTGCTGCCCGAGAAGACCGCCGAGCGGCCCGACGACTCGGGCACCTTCAAGCGGTGGAGCTCCGCCGACTGGCGCAGCCGCACCCTCGCCGTGCGCTGAACCCCCGCCGCGGCTCACTTCCAGCGGTGGGTGTCGAGGATCGTCGCCCGCCCTGCCCCTCGGAAGAAGACGAGCAGATCCTGCGGCGTCGTCTCCTTGGGCGAGAAGTGCTTGGCGTCCGGATCCCCCGCCCACTGCATGCAGCGGGCGATGGACTCGCTGCAGAACATGGCGCGAGAGGAGCGGAACGGGTTGCGCCACTTGCGCTGCAAGAAGCGTCCGAGCTGGACCACCGACTGGCCAATGAGCCCGCCGAAGTCGTAGACACTGCCCACCCACGAGCCCAGCTTGAGGAACCCGGGGCTCAGCGAATAGGTGGGCTCCACGAGCGCGACGATCCGGTTCTTCTTCACGAAGCGCGGCCAGCTGATCAGCCGGAAGCCCAGCTCGTGCGCCTCGATCACCATGTCGCACTGGAAGTCCTGATCCCAGTACACGAAGAAGCTGTGGCTGCACTCGCTGCCCGTGACGCGGCGCACCAGCCAGGAGACGGGGTTGAAGTGACGCGGCGTCGAGAACCCGATGAGGGTGCTTCGCCCCTTGGCGATGGGAACGGCTTCGCTCATGTGGCACTCCTCCTCGGCAGCCAGGCTAGCCCCGCGTGCCCAACTCCGAGTATAAACTGGAATTAAATGTATTCATAATCTTCCGTGAATACCGTGACAGAGGGGTCTGTCATGAAGTCGTGTGGCCGAGGGAGGCCCTCCGTGCCGGGCACTCTGTACTCCATGGGATCGCGGCGACTTGGGCGGTGGAGCGCGAGGGGGCTGCTCGGGCTCTGGTTCGTCGCGGTGCTGGGGCTGGGCACTCCGGGGGTGGCGCTCGAGCCTCACCGGCGCATCTCCCAGTACAACCATGAGAGCTGGCGCAGCGAGAACGGGCTGCCACAGAACTCGGTCCTCGCCAGCGCGCAGACGCCCGACGGCTACCTGTGGCTGGGCACCTATGAGGGGCTCGCGCGCTTCGATGGCACGCGCTTCGCCGTCTTCGATCGGCGGACCTCACCCGAGCTGCGGGAGAGCGAGATCCACGCGCTGGTGGAGGATGCCTCGGGGGTGCTCTGGGTCGGCACGAGCCAGGGCGTGTTGCGCTACGAGGCAGGGCAGCTGCACCGCCCTCCGGAGGCGGGAGCCCTGGCGGACCTGCGCATTCAAGGCATGGCCGCGGACAGCAAGGCCGTGTGGATCAGCTCGGCGCAGGGAGTGGTGCGAGCGCCCCTGTCCCCCGAGCTTCCCTGGCGGCACTACACGTCCCAGGACGGGCTGCCGAGGGACGGCGTGGGGCCCGTCGTCTCGGACGGTGAAGGCGGGGCCTGGGTGGGCACGGCCGTGGGGCTGACTCGGGTGTCTGGGGACACGGTGTCGCGAGTCTCGCTGCCACCCGGTGGTTCTCCCGAGGTCACCAGCCTGATGCTGACGCGGGATGGCACGCTGTGGATTGGCACGATCGGCGGGCTGCTCTCCCTGCGCGGGGACCAGTTCACCCGGTACGGCACGCAGGAGGGAATGCCCGCCGCGACGGTGCGGGTGATGCTCGAGGACCGGGATGGCAACCTGTGGCTGGGCACCGAGCAGGGGCTGCTTCGGCGCAACGCGGCGGGCTTCAGCCGCCTCGAGGACTTCAAGAAGCTGGAGGGCAAGCGGGTGTGCACCCTGTTCGAGGATCGGGACAGGCACGTGTGGGTCGGCACCAGCCGAGACGGCGTTCATCGCCTGAGCAATGGCCCCTTCGTCCCCTTCGGCGAGCCGGAGGGCTCCACCCTGGAATCCGCCCGGTTGGTGCTGGAGGCCCACGATGGCACGCTGTGGCTGGCCTCGACAGGGGTTGGACTGGAGCGGGTGAAGGAGGGCGTCGTCACCCGGATGGGGCCGGCGCAAGGGCTGGAGGACAAGCGCATCTACACGCTGGCGGAGGCGGCGGATGGCACGCTCTGGGTGGGCACGGCTTCAGGCGCCTTCCATCAAGACGGCGAGCGCTTCACCCGCCTGGGGCCCGCGCAGGGAATGCCGGCGGGCGCCGAGGTCTGGGCCATGGCCTCCGAGCCGGGCGGCGGCATGTGGTTCGCCAGCTCGGCGGGCCTGGCCTGGCTGAGCGGGGGCCATGTCACCCTCTACGGTCCCGAGCACGGCGTCCCCCCGAATTTCGTCATGCCCATGGTGCGGGAAGACTCGGGGACGATCTGGCTCGGCACGTACTTGGGGCTGCTGCGCTTTGCTCACGACACCGTCACCCGCTTCACCAGCAAGGACGGGCTGGTGGGGGACTCGGTGACGAGCCTGTACGCGGATCCGCACGGCACGCTCTGGGTGGGCACCAACACCGGCCTGTCACGCCTGAAGAACGGGCGCTTCTCCTCCATCACCTCCGCGCAGGGGCTGCCGGATGAGACCGTCTTCACCCTGCTGCTGGACGCGGACGGCTTCTTCTGGATGAGCAGCAACAAGGGCGTCTCGCGCGTGAGCCTGCGCGAGCTGGAGGAGGTGGCGGACGGCCAGCGCGAGCGGGTGAACGGCACCTTCTTCGATGATCGAGACGGCATGCGGGTGGGCGAGTGCAATGGCGGCTCTCAGCCCGCCGGGTGGAAGACGCGGGACGGGCGGATGTGGTTCGCCAACCTGCGCGGGGCCGTCATGGTGGACCCGAGGGATGTGAGGTTGCTCCGCCGCGCGCCTCAGCCGCGCATCGAAGAGCTCCGCGTCCAGGGCCAACCGGTGCCGTTGGCCGAGCAGCTGGAGCTGGAGCCCGGGCAGAGAGACCTGGACATCCGCTTCACCGCCTTCGTGCCGGAGGGCGCCCCACGAGTGCCGTTCCGCTATCGGCTGGAGGGGCATGACAGCGGCTGGGTGGATGCCGAGGGACGGCGCGTGGCCACGTACACGCGGCTGCCGCCGGGCACCTACTCGTTCCAGGTGGAGGCGCTGGATCGCGAGGGGAACTGGGGAGAGCCCGGGGCCGTGCTGCAGGTGACGCTGCGGCCCTGGTTCTACCAGGCGGCCTGGTTCTACGTGCTGTGCGCGCTGGGGGTGGCCGGCGTGGCGGCGGGCGTCTACGTCTGGCGCGTGGGCCGGCTCAAGCAGCGCGAGCGCTGGCTGCAGGACCGCGTGGAGGAGCGCACCCGGGAGCTGGCCCGAGCCAATGAGGAGCTGGATGCCCACCTGCGCACGCTGCGCACCACCCAGGCCCAGCTCGTCCAGGCGGGGAAGATGGCGGCGGTGGGGACGCTCGCCGCGGGTGTGGGGCATGAGATCAACAACCCGCTCGCGTACATCGTCTCCAACCTGGAGCATGCCTGCGAGGAGTCGGAGACGCTGTCGGAAATGGCGGGGGGCCCGGAGCCGCTGCGCGAGCGGCTGCGCGAGATGCAGCAGGTGCTGCGCGAGGCGCTGATGGGAGCGGACCGGGTGCGGCGGATCGTCCGGGACTTGAGGACGTTCTCGCGCCAGGACGAGGACACGCGCGGGCCGGTGGACTTGAGGGCGGTGATGGACTCGGCGGCGAAGATGGCGGCCGGAGAGCTGCGCCCGCGGGCCCAGTTGATTCGGGACTACTCCGCGGAGGTGCCCCCCGTGGAGGGCAACGAGGCGCGGCTGGCGCAGGTGTTCCTCAACCTGATCATCAACGCGGCCCAGGCCCTGCCCGAGGGCAAGCCGGAGCAGAACGAGGTCCGGCTCATCTTGAGGCGCAGCGGCGAGGGGCAGGTGGTGGCGGAGGTGCGAGACACGGGCTGTGGCATGCCGCCCGAGGTGCTCGGGCGCATCTTCGATCCGTTCTTCACCACCAAGCCCGTGGGCGTGGGCACCGGGCTGGGGCTGGCGCTGTGCCATGCGTTCGTCTCCTCGATGACCGGGCACATCGAGGTGGAGAGCCAGGTGGGGCGGGGCACCGTATTCCGGGTGCTGCTGCCCGCGGCCAGGGGCCAGACGGAGCGGGTGCCGCAGGTCCATCCGGCCCAGGCCAGCGGCTCGGCGCGAGGGCGGGTGCTCGTGGTGGACGATGATTCGCTGGTGGGGGCGGCGCTGCGCCGCATGCTGGTGCGCGAGCACCACGTGGAGGTGATGGCGAACTCGCGGCAGGCGCTGGAGTTGCTCACCTCGCCCGGGGGGGACTTCGACGTCATCCTCTGCGATCTGATGATGCCGGAGATGACGGGCATGGAGCTGCACGAGCGCCTGGAGAAGGCGGCGCCCGAGCGAGCCCGGCGGATGGTCTTCATCACCGGCGGGGCCTACACGCCGTCCGCTCGCTCCTTCCTGGAGCGGGTGAGCAACCCTCGGGTCGAGAAGCCCTTCGACATGGAGAAGCTGCGCATCCAGGTCCACGAGGGAGTGCAGCGGGCTCGCTCGCCACTCGCGGACCAGGCGGCCTGACGCCGCAGGCCCTGGGCCAAGCCCCGCGCATCACACCCTCCTGGGACGCACTCGTTCTGTCCGACCGCGCGCTGACCCGGCGCGGCACAAACCCAGCAGAGACGAGGAAACTCCATGGATTCAGCGATTGCACAGTCCGCTTCCGCCGTTGCCCCCCAGGGCATCGCCCCCAACCTGTTCGAGCTTCACAACCGGCGCATCTCCGTCAGCTTCTCGGCCACCAGCATCACGGGCCAGCCGCTGATGGACTACAAGGACCGCAACCACGAGGTGCACGCTCGCGGGGATGAGATCCGCGTGGAGAAGACGGAGATCGGCACGCTGGTGACCATCACGCTCGAGCCGGATGCGGACGCGGGCGCGCTCCTGTTCACCCTCGTCATCCCGCGAGCCGTCCTCGCGGCGCCGAGGGTCGAGCAGGCCCTGGCCACCGTGGGCATCTTCACGCGCAGCCGGCTGCCCCCGCGCCTGAACGTCAGCGCCCAGCTCCAGACGTACGACGTGGTGCAGCTGAGCGGCAACGCCTCCTTCATCGTGTCCTGAGCCATCCGCGGGCCCCACCAGCGTCCCTGCCCGGGTTCACCCCAGGGCCACGGGCAGGGACTGGAACCCGCGGAAGGCCACGTTGGCCAGCCGCTCGGGCTCCTGCAGCAGCTTCATCTTCGGGAAGCGGCGCAGCACGGTGCGCAGGGCGATCTGCCCCTCGAGCCGGCCCAGCGCCGCGCCCAGGCAGTAGTGGATGCCGAAGCCAAAGGCGATGTGGCGGTTCTCCTGGCGCCGCAGATCCAGCTGATCCGCGTTGGGGAACTGGCGAGGATCCCGGTTGGCTCCGCCGATCATCAGGAACACCTTCTGGCCCTTGCGCAGCGGCTGCCCGTGCAGCTCGAAGTCCTCGGTGATGACGCGGCTGAGGCGCTGGATGGGGCTCTCGTAGCGGAGGATCTCCTCCACCGAGGTGGCGAGCTGCTCCTCGGAGCTGAGCATGGCCTCGCGCTGCTCCGGGTTCTTCAGCAGCAGGTACAGGCCATTGGTGAGCAGGTGCGTGGTGGTCTCATGGCCGGCGAACAGCACCAGCGAGCACGTGGCCAGCACCTCCTGCTCGGAGAGGAACCGGCCCTGATCCTCGGCGGCCATCATGGTGCTGAGCAGATCGCTGCCCAGGGTGCTGCTCTTGCGGCGCTGGGCGATGAGGCCGCGGAAGTAGTCCTCCAGCTCGACGATGCCGGTGCGCAGCAGGTCCAGCACCTCCGGCGTGTACTTGGTGACGCCGAAGAAGGTGGCGAACGCGTTGGCCCAGGGCCGCAGCTTCAGGCCGTCCTCTCGGGGGATGCCGAGCATGTCGCCGATCACCGCCACGGGCAGCAGGTTGGCCACGTCATGCACCATGTCCATCTTCCCCGCCGCCTCGGCCTGGTCGAGCAGCAGCTCCACCTGCTCCTGGATGCGAGGCCGCAGGTACTCCACCAGCCGTGGAGTGAAGGCCTTGTTCACGAGCGAGCGGATGCGCGTGTGGCTCGGCGGATCAATGAGCAGCGCCCAGGAGCTGAGGCTCTGGACGACGGGCGCCAGCCGCTCCTTGAGCACCGCGGGGAGCATGGCCCCGAAGGCGCTCGCGCGGTCGGAGGAGAGCCGCGGATCCTTGAAGCCCGACTGCACATCCTGGTAGCGCGTGAGGAGCCAGCCTCCCCAACCCTCGCTGAAGTAGGCGGGCGCCTCGTTCCGCAGCCGCTCATAGGTGGGGTAGGGGTCCACCTGGAACTGGCGCGTCATCAGGCCATGGGGATCAGCCACCTCGGGGGTCGCGGACATACGGGCTCCGTGTTGCTCTGGGAGCCTGGAGACTACGACCGTTTCCGGGGAGAGCCCAGCGCTGGCTCACTTCGGCTGGCGCGCGAGCCAGGCCTTCCACTGCTCGGGGTTCTCGTAGCTCTCCCCCGACAGTTTCTGGAGCACTTCGACTGCCGGCTCGCGGTTGATGGGCTGCTGCATGCCGGCCATGGTCACCAATTGCTCGCCGAGCTGCCGGATGAGAGGTGCCTTCTGGGCCTGGAGCTCCTCGGGCTTCAGGTCGTCCAACAGGTAGCTGAGCAGGTAGCAGGCCTTGTTGCGATCCGAGGTCTGCGGCATCGAGAGCGCATCCACCACCGTGGCGATGTCCACGAGCGGGTGGTCCGCCTTCTCCTGGGTGGCGATCATCACGCGCAGCACGTTGTTGCGCACCCCGCCGTCGGGGTCCCGGATGAACGGCACGAGCAGCTGCACGCCCTTCTCAGGAGTGGCGGCGTAGGCCAGCAGGAACGCGGCGGCGGCGCGCTTCTCGCCATCCTCCTCCTCACGCAGCACCTGGACCAGCGCATCCTGCTCCTTGGGGACCTTCTCCACGAACACCGGCTCGTAGTGCGCCAGCGCGGGGTGGCCGAAGCCGAAGAAGCAGTTGGCGACGCGGCAGGTGGCCTGTGTCTCCATGTCGATCTGCCCCTTGCGCATGAGCTGCTCGGCGTGGCTTTCGTAGTCCCGCCACTGGGCGACGAGGCCCTCGGGATCCGCCGGGTGCCCCGAGGGCGCGGGCAGGAACCTCAGCCGCTGCGTGTCCTCGGCGTCCACGAGATCGACGGTGAGGAAGGCCTTGCCGGCATTCTCGCTCGCGAAGAAGTAGATGAACGAGAGCTGCGCGAAGGCCAGGTTGTACTGCTTCTTCAGCGCCGCCTCCTTCTGGTGGAAGAGGGCGAAGCTGTGCACCAGGGGCTTTCCCAGCTCGAGCCCGAGCTGGCGGCGGACGGCCTCGGGGTCGGCGCGGCGTGAGCCGTACACGTCAATCCCCGAGAGCACTCCCACGGGCATCGGCGGGTTCGGCGCCTTCGCCAGGTTGGCCTTGGCGCCCGCGAGCACCTCGTCCCAGCCCGTCACCGTGTGGAGCGAGGACAAATCTGGATCGAACTGGAAGGTGTCCGGATCGTAGTAGCCGCTCTGGACCGAGCGCTTCAGCAGCTCGATGGCCTGAGGCGCCTCGCCTCGCAGCGCGGTGCACCTCGCGGCGTCATAGAAGGACTCGGCGCGGGAGTCCGCATCGGCGCTGGCCTCGGCTGCCTGGCGGAACTGTTCGGCGCAAGTGGGGAAGTCCAGCGCGCGATAGGACTTCTCGGCCTGGGCCGACAGCTCCTGCGCGCGCGCGGCCTGCCGCGGCCCCGGCTCGGCCTTCTCAGGGGAGTGGGCACACCCCGCTCCCAACACGACCAGAACTGCTCCCAGCGCAAGCCTCATCCCGGCTCCTCATGAGTTGTGCACCTATCTGACGCAAGCGGAGCGCTCGATTCAACTTCTGGCTTCGGTAAGGTGGCGGGCGCTTCTGGAGCACGCTAGCGATCTGCGCCCCTCAACCCCATCCCAGGGAGTTCCCATGTCTCTCAATAGTTATGTCACCCTCGGCCGCTCCGGCCTGCGTGTCAGCCCCTTCTGCCTCGGGGCGATGACGTTCGGCGAGGAGCTCGGTTGGGGCAGCAGTGTCGAGGCCTCCAACGCCATCATGGATCGCTTCATCGAGCGCGGGGGCAACTTCATCGACACCGCGAACGCTTACACGCTGGGGCACTCGGAGAAGATCATCGGCGACCACCTGGGCAAGACGCCGAGCAAGCGCCACCGCGTGGTCATCGCCACCAAGTTCTACACCAACCTCTTCCCGGGTGATCCCAACGGTGGCGGCGCGGGGCGCAAGTCCCTGATGGCCGCGTGCGAGGAGTCCCTGCGCCGGCTGCAGACGGACTACATCGATCTGTACTGGATGCATGCGATGGACATGCACACGCCCATCGAGGAGACGATGCGTGCGCTGGATGATCTGGTGCGGGCGGGCAAGGTCCGCTACCTCGGCTTCTCGGACACGCCGGCGTGGAAGGTGGCGCAGGCCCAGCTGCTGGCGGGCTTCAAGGGCTGGTCACCGCTGGTGGCGCTGCAGATCGAATACTCGCTGATGGAGCGCACGGTAGAGGGGGAGCTGGTCCCCATGGCGCGCGAGCTGGGGCTGGGCATCACCCCGTGGTCGCCGCTCAAGAGCGGAGTGCTCAGCGGCAAGTACACGCGCGAGAACGCGGGCAAGGTGAAGGCGGACCGCGGCGTCAGGGTGGAGGGCGTGCTGGGCGAGAAGGCCTACTCCATCATCGACGTGCTGCAGAAGGTGGCGAAGGAGCAGAACACCACCGTGGCCCGCGTGGCGCTGGCGTGGGTGCAGAACCGGCCGGGCGTGACGTCCACCATCATCGGCGCGCGCACCCTGGAGCAGCTCGACAACAACCTGGGCGCGCTGGAAGTGAAGCTGACGCCGCAGCAAGTGGCGGCCCTGGACGAGCCCTCCAAGCCGGTGCTCGGCTTCCCCGCCGCTTTCATGCAGAGCGCGCCGGTGTTCATGCACGGCGGCATGACCGTCAACGGTGTCGCCGCCCCGCCCTCCCCGCTGGCGCCCAAGTCCGACAAGGATCGCTGGTAGGGAAGTTTCAACAGCACCCAGACGTGAAGGCGAAGAACGCTGGTAGGCTTCACGGCGCACCCTCGGCCCGAGCACCCCAGCATGTCTCTTGCGCACCGCGTCTTTGAGCCGTCCACCGTGGATGTCGAGTCCTTCCAGCGTGAGCTGAAGGCGCTGCGCGAGGAGATGGATGCCTCGCTCGGGGAAGCAGACGCGGCGCACCTGCGCAAGATCGAGCGCTGGGGGCGGCTGGCCACGCTGCTGGGAGTGGCCACGTGCTGGCTGGCTCCCAACCCGCTGAGCGCCGCGGCGCTAAGCCTGGGGCGCTCGACGCGGTGGCTGCTCATGCACCACGTGGGGCACCGGGGGTATGACCGGGTGCCGGGCATGCCCGTGTCGCGCACGGGCAAGGGCTTCGCGCGAGGCGGGCGCCGCTTCCTGGACTGGCTGGACTGGATGCTGCCGGACGCGTGGATCTTCGAGCACAACGTGCTGCACCACTCGCACACGGGCGAGGAGGCGGATCCGGATCTGCTCGAGCGCAACGCCGAGGGCACGCTGCGAGACACGCGCCGTCCGCTGGCGCTGCGCTATGTGCTCCTGGGGCTGCTCGCGCTGACGTGGCGGGCCAGCTACTACGCGCCGGAGACGCTGAGCGCGCTGCGCCGCAAGGGCCGCCGGGAGGGCTCATCACTCACGCGGGCCGAGCGGTGGGAGTTGGTGACGAAGTGCTATGTGCCCTACGCCGCGTTCCACTTCCTGCTCTTGCCGGCGGTGTTCCTGCCGCTGGGCCTGTGGGCGGCGTTCAGCGTGCTGTGCAACTCGGTGCTGGCGGATGTGCTCACGAGCCTGCACACCTTCCTCGTGGTGGGGCCCAACCACACGGGCGAGGATCTGTATCGCTTCGACGGGCCGCCCGAGAGCCGGGGTGCGCGCTACGTGCAGCAGGTGGTGGGGAGCGCGAACTACCGCACGGGCGGAGACCTGAACGACTTCGCGCACCTGTGGCTGAACTACCAGATCGAACACCACCTGTGGCCGGACCTGCCGATGCTGAAGTACCGCGAGGTCCAGCCGAAGGTGCGGGCGCTGTGTGAGAAGTACGGAGTGCCCTACGTCCAGGAGAGCGTCTGGACGCGGGTGCGGAAGATGGTGGACGTGGTGCTGGGGAAGACCTCCATGCGCCGGCTCGCGCCCGGGCAAGCAGTGTCCGTGCCGAACGGTAGTCCCAGCGGTACTGCGCGGCACTGGACGCTCCAGGAGGACTGATCCAAAAGCTCCAGTGGCGCCTCACTCGCGCGTTCTTACTTTTGCCCGGCTTTTCCAGGGTCGGGGCCAGTACAGGTCGTGGGGGTGGGGTGTGGTCGAGAATCAGACGGAATCTGGAGCTTTGTCCTCCGTTCAGGGCGCGAAGTGGAAGGCCCAGCCGGGCAGCGGCGTCCAACGGGAGATGGAAGAAGCACTCGACACCGAGCTGGATGCCTACCTGGATCGCGAGCTGTCCGTTCAGCCCGATCCAGCGCTGAAGCCTTCGCCAGCGGCGGAGAAGTCCGCGGAGCGTCTACAGAGCGTGCTCTCGATGGCCGCCGAGGAGGAGCAGTGGCTACGCACGCTGCCGCCTCCGGAGGCTCCCGCGGAGAGCGCGATCGAGCTCGAAGCAGGGGAGTGTCCAATCCCCGCGCACCTGAAGCCGAAGCCGGCTCCGGAGGTGGAGCTCGCCCCGCCCGCCGAGGCGCTCCGCCCGGAGACCTCGTGGGTTGCGCCGCCTGCTCCGTTGCCGGGGTTGGCCGCGGTGCCGTACCTGTCGCAGCCTGGGCAGCTCCTTCCCGTGGCTCTTGTTCCGGCTCCCGCCGCTCCCAATCGCACGCTGTGGGTCGTGAGCGGCGTCCTGGTGGGCGTGAGCACCGCGAGCCTCCTCGTGGTTGGGATGCTCTGGATGGTGCGCAACAGCCTGCCTGATCGGACGCAGGTGGCGGCTGCGTACATGCCCGCGGGTAGCGTCACCGCCGTGCAGCCTCCACCGTCGGCACCAGCTCCCGAGCCTGTGCTCTCCGTGAAGGACTCGCCGCGCTCGCGGCCGCCGGAGCCGCTCGTGGCGGACTGGCATGCAACGACGGAAGGGGCCACGAGTGCGCTGCCAGGACCCGTGGTGCCCGGGCGCCTGAGCGCTTCGCGCGAGCCGCCGCCTGCTCCCGCCGCGCCCACAGCGAACCCGGAGCCCCAGGCAGCGCCGACACCTGGAACCATCGTTCAGGCCGCGGCGAGTGCGGAGCCCAAGGCCGTGGCAGAGCCTGTGGCCATCGCTCGCGCCGCGCAGCAGCCGTCGCGGCCAGTGGAGGCCACGGGCGGCAAGGCGCCTGCGGTGACTCGCAGCTCGGAGCCCCTGGTGGCGAGCACGAAGGCGGAGACCGTCAAGCCACGCGAGACGGCCCAGGCCCGTCGAGCCCCTGCCACCCAGGAGCGTCAGGCGCGTCGTGATCTCGAGGATCCGCCTCTTGAGGACACGCAGGAAGAGACACCGTTCATGCAGCCGCCACCGGTAGCTCCCGCGCCAGTGGCGAAGGCCGAGCCGCCGCCGGCCGCTCCGCCCGAGACGAGCGAGTACGACGAGTTCGACAAGGAGTTCGCTCGGAAGCTGGGCTTCACGGGCAAGCCTGTCCAGAAGGCGCCCGAGTCGAAGGGAGTGAAGTCGGTGTGGATCCCCCCGGCTCCCGGCGAGACCATTCAGGAGAGCCTCACGCCGGAGGACATCCAGAAGGTGGTGGTCACCAATCAGCCGGCCATCACCTCGTGCATCCGGCGGAACAAGGACGCCATCCCAGGCTTGAGCGGCGGCAAGTTCATGATGCGGTGGTTCGTCTCCCCGGACGGCTCCACGTATGGAGTCGCCATGGAGACCCAGGCGCTGCGCGGCACGGCGTTGGCCACTTGCATCGAGGGGCTGGTGAAGGACTGGAAGTTCCCGAAGCACCAGAACCAGATGGGGCCCATCCGCTTCCCGTTCATCTTCTGATACGGGGCGCCCTACCGGCGAGCAGCGCGGGCCCGCGCCAGCTGCGCGGCCTTGAGCAGCGCCTCGGCCATGGGCCCGGGGCTGGCCTGGCCGGTGCCCGCCAGCGAGTACGCGGTGCCGTGATCCGGAGAGGTGCGCGGCACCGGCAGCCCCAGCGTCACGTTCACCGTGCGCTCGAAGTCCAGCGCCTTGGCCGGGATGAGCCCCTGGTCGTGGTACATCGCCAGCACCGCGTCGTAGGGGATGTCATCCGGCTTGGAGAAGAGCCCATCCGCCGCCAGCGGCCCGTGCGCATCCACCCGCGCCGCCCGCGCCCGTTTGATGGCCGGGGAGATGATCTCCACCTCTTCGCTGCCCAGCAGCCCGCCCTCGCCCGCGTGGGGATTGAGGCTCAGCACCGCGATGCGCGGCCGGCGCCCCAGCACGGCCTTCAGCTCCCGGGACAGCAGCGCGAGCTGCTCGACGAGCTTCTCCACCGTGAGCAGCTTCGGCAGCGCGGACACGGGCACGTGGTTGGTGGCCAGCGCCACGCGCACCCGCGGCCCGTCCATCAACATCATCACCTCCACGCCGAAGGCCTCCGCCAGCACCTCCGTGTGGCCCATGAACGGAATGCCCGCGCGGGAGATCTGCTCCTTGGACACCGGCGCCGTGCACAGCGCGTCCACGAGCCCCGCTCGCGCCGCCTCGATGGCCGCCGTCACGTAGGAGTACTGCGCCTTGCCTCCCGCACGCGTCGGCTTGCCGGGCTGGCGATCCCTCTCCGCCAGCGTCGTCACCGCGCACACCGTGGGGCCCGCGGCCCGGCCGAGTGTCTCCGGCGTGGCTTGCGCGTACCGCTTGAACACCGGGAAGCGCGCCAGCGTGGGCCCATCCCCGAACACCACCGGCACCAGGGCCTTGCGCACCCGAGGCAACGCCAGCGCCGCCGCCGTCACCTCCGGCCCGATGCCGGACACGTCCCCCAGGGAGATGCCCACGATGGGCGCGCGCATACCTAGAGCTTCACCTCGATGGAGGCCTTCTTCTTCAGCTCCTGCACGTACTGCTCGACGAACTTCTCCGTCTTCTGCTGCCGCAGCTGCGCCTCGAGCTTCGGCCTCATCTCCTCGTACGGCGTGACGCCCACCGCGCGCTTCTCCTCCACCTTCAGCACGTGCCAGCCGAAGTTGGTGCGGATGGGATCGCTCACCTCGCCCACCTTCAGAGAGAACGCCGCCTTCTCGAACGCCGGCACCATCACCCCGCGGCGGAAGAAGCCCAGGTCTCCCCCATCCTCCTTGCTCGGGCCCTCGCTGCGCGCCTTCGCCAGCGACGCGAAGTCCATCCCCGGCCGGCGCGCCTCCTGGGCGATGGCCTCCGCCTTCTTGCGCGCCGCCTCCACCTGCTCCGGCGTCGCCTTTGGATCCACCGCTACCAGGATGTGGCGCGCGTGGACCTCCGCCTCGTCGCCCTCCAGCTTCGCGTATTGCGCGTAGGCCGCCTTCAGGTCCTCCTCGGAGATCTTCACCTTGGCCGCCACCTTCATCTGCATCAGCCGGCCCCGGACGATCTGCTTGCCGAGGAACTCCTTGTAGGTCTTCATCGTGTAACCCTCGCGCGCCAGCAGCTGCTCGAACTGCGCGGGGTCCGTGATGTTGTTCTGCTTCTGCACGTCCGCCATCGCCTCGTCCACCTCGGCGGGCGTGACGGTCAGCCCCAGCTCCTTGACCTCCGCCTCCACCAGCTTCTCGGCGATGAGCGTGTCCAGCGCCTCCTTGAGGATCTGGTTGCGCTGCTCACTGCGCTTGCGCGGATCCCGCTCGCCCGCCAGCCGCGCCAGCTCGGGCGCCGCCCGCTGCTGCACCTCGGACAGCGCGATGACGTCGCGGTTCACCACCGCGGCCACCTTGTCCACCAGCTCCGCACGCGCCAGCCCGCCCACCAGGAGCGCCACCGCCGCGATGATTCCCAGCCACGTCTTCATCTCGTCCCTCACGCTGGCCCCGAGCCCGGCTCGGAGCGCGAAACCGTTCTACTTCGCTACCGTCGTCTGCGGCGGCGCGGGGCGCCCGCGGATCGCCTGCAGCGCCGACTCGTTCACCCAGATCTTCGCCTTGCCCTGAAGCTCCTTCTCGAAGGCCTCCTGCGCCTCGGCCTGCTTGAGCTTCACCATCCGCGCCTCCACCTGCCCGCGCACCTCGGCGAAGTCCCGCTTCTTCGCCGGCTTGAACTCGATGACCTTGAACAGGTGGTAGCCATACTCCGTGGACACCACGTCCGACACCTGCCCGGGCTTCATGTTGAAGACCACCTCGTCGAACGCCGGCGGCATCTGCCCTCGCGGGAAGAAGCCCAGGTCTCCGCCCACCTTGGCGTCCGCGCTCAACGAGTAGCGGCGCGCCAGGTCCGCGAACTTCTTCCCGGCCTTCAGCTGCGCCTGCACCCGCTTGGCCTCGTCCAGCCCCTTGACGACGAGCTGCGCGGCGTGGACCTGCTCGGGCTCCTGGAACTCCGCCTCGTGCGCCGCGTAGTACGCGCGCAGGTCCTCCTCCGTCACGCCCACGCGCGTGTAGACCGTCTGCGAGAAGAGCTTCTCGATGATGAGGCGCTGGGACTCGCGCGCGCGCAGCTCCGACAGCGAGAGCTGCCCCTCCGCCAGCGCGTTGCTGAAGCCGTCCGTGGGGTAGTCGCCCGTCAGCCGCAGCATCTGCCGGTCCACCTCCTCCGGCGTGACGGTGATGTTCTGCACCTTGGCCTCCTGGAGCAGCATCATCCGCTTCACCAGCGTGTCCACCAGGGCGCGCTTGAAGGGTTCAATCTCCTCCGGCGTGCGCTCTGGAGCCTCGGCGGAGGCCAGCTCGCGAGACAGCTCCTGCTCGAACTCGGCGCGGCTGAGCACCTCGCCGTTCACCGTGGCCACCACGTTCGGGTCGGGCTCCTGGAGATCAGGCTTGTGGCAGCCCGCCGCGCCCAGGGCGCCGAGCGCCAGAGCGAGGAGGAGGGAAGCGGTGCGGGTGGGAAAGAGGCGCATGCAGACTTTCCTCTACGAAGGACTCGAGAGAAGGGCAACCGTGCCGCCTGCCCCAGCGCCTGGCAAGGTGGCCTTCATGGAACCGTTCCCCCGGAGGCAAAGGGAGCCGGCACCGTGCCGGGCAGAGGGCCTGAGGGCGCGCGCATGGGGGCCGCCACCTCCACGGTGACTCGGGAGATCGCCGCGTCATCCATGGAAAGTTGTTGCCGCTGGGCCAGCGTGTCGAGGAAGTCCGCCCAGGCCCGGGTCTGCTTCTCGCTGCGCAGCCGCTCGGCGAGTGAATCGCGCACTTCGTCCAGGGAGAGGTTCACCGCGGGCAGCCGCCCCTGGAGCTTGAGGAGGTGGAAGCCCTGCTCCGTCTGCACGGGGCCGGCGAGGGCGCCGGGCTCCGTCAGCCCGCGTGTGGCCTCGAGCACCTCGGGGCCGTACGTCCGGGCGAGCGCCTCCTCTGAGAGGAAGCGCATGTCCCCCTCCAGCGGCTGGGTCCGAGGCTCCTCGCTCTGCTCGCGCGCCAGCTTCCGGAAGGTGTCGAAGTCCGCCGGGGGCAGGGCGCGCAGCTGCTTCATCAGCGCCTCGGCCTTGGCGCGAGCGGTGGCCACCTTCACGGCATCTGCTCGCGGAGCCGCCAGGAAGATGTGCGAGAGGCGGACCTGGGCTGGCCGTGAGAAGTCCGCCTTCTGGCGGGCGTAGGCCTCGGCCACCTCGGCGTCCGTGACGGTGACGGGGTTCTGCTCCAGCTGCTGGCGCATCAGCCGGTTCACCAGCGCGCGCTTGAAGCTGGCCTGCACCTCGGGGTCATCCTGCAGGCCGCGGGCAATGGCCTCGCGCGCCAGCAGCTCGAAGCGGGCCACGCTCTCCACGTACTCGCGCTTCGCCTCGGGCGTCTGGTAGCGCTCGCGCAGGGCGGGGCTCATCTCCAGGAGGCGCTGCTCCAGGGCCTCGGCGGTGAGCCCGTCCCCCTGCCAGCGCGCCACCCACGTGCCGCCCTCCCGCCGCGTGTTGCGCACGTCCACCACGGCGCGCCCGGGCGCCGGAGCGCGCTCGCACGCCGCGAGCATCAGCGAGAGCAGTAGCAGGGAACGGGAGGGGGCGGACATGGAGACGGGCGCTCGGGCTAGCACGGCGAGCGGGCCTGAACAACCGGCAGCCGCTGGCTCAGACACGGCTCGCGTGCGCGGAGAGGAACGTCTCCACCAGCGGGAAGATTTCGTCCGGCGCGCGGCGGCCGAGCACCAGGTCCGCATGCCCGTAGTCCGCCGCGAACCCGTGGGCCTTGCCCGCGATGACCAGCTTCACCGGCCCCCCAAGGTGCTCCTTGGCCCGAGCCACCGCCAGCGGCGGGGCCAGCAAGTCCCGGCTGCCCGCCATCAGCAGGAAGGGCCGGCGGATCTCCGAGAGCGGCACCCGGTAGTCGAAGCTCCCGTCATAGGAGGTGAAGGCGTGGGTGTCGATCCACCGGGCGAACTGCCGCACCACGCCCCCGGCCAGGTCCGCCGGCACGTTGGCCAGGGCCCTTCGCACCACGTCGGGATCCATGTTGTCGGCCAGCATCATGTAGCGCGTCATCGGCCCCGGCGGCGCGCCGAGCAGGGCGATGCTGGTGATGCGCCGCGTGGGGATGCTCTTGAGCCGCAGCAGCGGCTCAATCCGGCGCATGAACACGCGCAGGCCCGGCTGCACCGCGAAGGTGAACGGGCTGCCCAGCGTCACCGCCGCGCGCACCGGCGCGTCCGGGTTGCGGGCCAGGTGGCCATAGAGCAGGAGCCCGCCCTTGGAGTGTCCCACCCAGAGCACCTCCTTGGAGCCCGAGGCCACCACGGTGCGCAGCGCCGCGCGCACGTCGTGCTCGGCCTGATCATCAAAGGTGAAGTCCGAGGCCGGCCCCGCCAACCCCCGCCCGCGCAGCTCCATCACCCACGTCTCGAAGCCGGCGCGCGCCAGGTACCGGGCCAGGCTGTAGCGCTCGTCGAAGTCCATGTGGAAGCGGTTGGCGCCCAGCCCATGACAGAGGATGACGGGCTCGGCGTACCGGCGCTCGCCGCGTGCGTGGTAGCGCCCCAGGGCAATGCCCGCCCCGTCATCCGTGGGCACCCGGTACAGCTCGTCCGGCCGGAACGGCAGGGTCAGCAGCCCTTCGCCGCCTCGGTTGACCGCCCGGGAGAAGAGGTCCGCCATGCGGACCAGCCTCGGCGCTTGGATTCGCCTCACACCGGGAGCTTATGGCCTGGCACGTCGGATGCCGTGTCGAAAAGTGAGCAACTTATTTGGTCGGCAGGCCGGTTGCAGTACTCCCCCTCGGCTAAGGCTTTGGAGGCTTTGAGATGCAGCAGCAGGGGATGAACGAGGAAACGGCAGCGTCGAAGGGTGTCACCGTTTTGCCCACAGACACGCTCTTGTGTGTCCTCAGGGTCATGAACGAGCACCAGGTACGGCTTCTTCCTGTCGTGGAAGAGACGGGAACGCTCCTGGGGCTGATCAGCGAGGCTCACATTCTCGAAGCTTGGGAGGAGGATCCGCTGCGGCTCGTCTGCGAGGTGATGGCCGAGTGCGGCCCGCCCGCGGAAGACGACGAGCCCGAGGAGGGAATGCGCTTGCCCCTGATGGTGGCGTATGAGTGCGGCGAGCAGGCTTACGGCAACTGAGCGGCGGTGGCGCTGGAGCCCTGGGGCGTTGCGCTAGAGTCGCGCGCGTGCCGGACGCCTCTCGCGGTTGGACCGTCTACATGCTGCGCTGCCGGGATGGGACGCTCTATACGGGCGCCACCAACGACTTGGAGCGCCGGCTGGCCACGCACGGGCGAGGCAAGGGCGCCGCGTACACCCGGGCTCGGCTGCCGGTGACGCTGGTGTGGAGCGAGCCCGCCGAGGACCGAAGCGCGGCCCTGCGCCGGGAGGCCGCCCTCAAGCGCCTGTCCCGCGGCGAGAAGCTGCAGCTGATCGCTCCTCCCCCGCGCGGACGCGGAAGGGCCCGCGGCGCTCCCCGGGCGTGAGCCGCTGCCTGGGAGCCTGGGGGCCTGCGCTGGGTTGGCCGCTTGGCGTCCATACAACTGTGATTCCGGGTACTTGACGGTCTTCGGTAATCCATGAGATTGGATTTTGACCGTATTGCTGAAATCAGCGGGAAGTGAGCTTTCTCTTGGATCCAGCCCTCCGGCAGAAGCAGCAGGCGGTGCTGTGGATGGCCGCCTTGAGCCTGCCGTTCTGGGTGATTGACGTGCTGGCCGCGCACCCGCGCCTGCCCTGGGACACGCTGGCCATCCGCGCCGGCTGGATGGTGCTGACGATCGCCTGCTTCGGGCTGCTGCAGCGCTTCGTGCCGGGCCGCCGGGGCACGGTGGGCTGGTTCGTCACCGGGGTGCTGCTGCCCAACCTCGCCCTGGCGCTCATCATCTGGCGGCTGGGCGGCAGTCAGAGCCCGGTGTTCGCGTGGCTGTGCGCGCTGCCGTTGATGGGCATGTCCCTGTCCATGGGGGTGATGCACCGTTCGGTGCTGAGCGCGGCGGCCAGCCTCGTGACGGGGCTCACGCTGCTGCTGCTGGAGGAGCGCCCGGCCTCCATCGTCGCGGAGTGGGGGCTGCTGATCGCCGCGTCGGGGATGGTGGCGGTGCAGGCCTCGGCCTTCTACGCGCGGATGAAGAAGGCGCGAGTGGAGGCGGAGACCCACCACCGCAAGGCGCAGGAGGCGCTGGCCGCCACGCAGACGCGGGCCCAGGAGTCGGATCGGCTGGCGCAGGTGGGGCGGCTGGCGGCGGGCGTGGCGCACGAGGTGAACAACCCGCTGGCCTTCATCCAGGCCAACCTGCGCTTCCTGCTGGAGGAGCTGCCGCGCGAGGGCCACTCCGTGAGCGACTGTCTGGAGGCCCTCCAGGAGACGCAAGCGGGCGTGGAGCGCATCCAGCAGATCGTCCAGGATCTCACGCGGCTGGCGCGTGGCGCTCCGGACACCGAGCCGCGCCAGGTGGGGAGCTGCCCGCTGCCCAACGTGATCGAGGAGAGCATGCGGCTGGCCTCGGTGCGGCTGAAGAAGCTGGCGGTGGAGGTGGAGGTGCCCTCGGAGACGCCCATGGTGAGGGCCGATGCGCGGCGGCTGGGGCAGGTGCTGCTCAACCTGCTGCTCAACGCGGCGGACGCGCTGGAGGAGTCGCGAGTGTCAGGCCCGTGGGTGGCGCTCAAGGTCCAGGCGCAGGCGCAGCGGGTGTACCTGGTGCTGGAGGACAACGGGCCCGGCTTCGCGCCCGAGCACCTCCAGCGGCTGTTCACCCCCTTCTTCACCACCAAGGCGCAGGGCAAGGGCACGGGGCTGGGGCTGGCGCTCTCGCGCGAGTACGTGGAGGGCTTCGGCGGCTCGCTGCGCGCGGAGAACCGCCCGGAGGGTGGGGCGCGCTTCACCGTGGAGTTGCTCTCGGCCTGACACCCCCGACGCCCGGCCGATGCGAGTGTGGGGGGGAGCGGCTAACGTGCGGCCCATTCTGAATGTCTGAACGTGGAGGCCGGTCCATGGTGTCGTTCTGCTCTCGCTGGGGTGTCGTGTCGCTGCTGCTGCTCGGGACGGGCTGTGGGGTAGGGTTCAACAAGTCACCCGTGGTCACCGAGGGCCCCGCGGTGTCCGAGGAAGAGATCGCCTCCGGGACCGAGGTGCGGATGCACCTGGTGGTGACGGACGAGGACGGGGATCCGTTGAGCTACAAGTGGGTCCAGGAGCCGGCGGATCCCGCTGGCTCGTTCAGTGACATCAACGTCAAGGAGCCGAGCTGGGTGGCGCCCCCGGTGTCGTCGGACCAATACTTCGTGCTGAAGGTGATCATCATGGATCCCGAGCACGCCACGCTGCTGGGCATGACCTCGGTCCTGGTCCGCCCCAAGTAGGGGCAAGAGGCTCTCCAAGGCAGAGGCCAGCGGGACGCCGAGCGGCCGGCGGAGCGCCGCATTCCCTCCCGCGCGAAGTGCCGTCAGCTCGCGGTGGGAGTGGGCGCCGCGGGCGGCGGCTGAGCGGCCTTCTGCTTCCGGGCTCGGAGCTGGATGAACACGATGCCCAGCACGAGGAAGGCCACGGCGCCGATGCCCGAGCCGACGAGCTGGCCGTGGATGAGCCCGGAGCTGGTGTCGTGGATGGCCTTGGGCAGGTCGCACATCTGCTGGCTGGCCAGCGGCGCGGAGTTGTTCCAGGCCAGGTAGCTGGGGACGATCAGCGAGGCCACCCAGTTGCCCAGGAGGGCGCCCGCGAGCGTGAAGATGAACACCGTCTTGAACTTGTCCATGGCCGGGGTACCTCGGAGGGGTGGCGGGTGAGCATCATTTATATGCGCACGGAGCCGCCGCAAAGCCTGGACCGTGCTATCTGTGGCCTATCGTGCCGCTCCTGCCGCTCGCTGCCCTCTTCGGGCTCGTCACCTTCGTCTGCGCCATCTTCCTGCTCCTGCACGCATTCCGCCGCAGCGTGGGCACGGGGATGATGGTGCTGCTCATCCCCTGCTACATCCTCTTCTACGCCTTCAGCCAGTTCGAGCACCCGCGCAAGAACCTCATCCTCGCGGGCTTCTTCGGCTGCTCGGTGCTGGCGGCCGTGTTCCTGGGGCTCGGAGCGCACGGCCTGACCCGGCTGATGGTCGGCCTGCCGCCGGACTATTGAGTCCAGGGCGCGGGCCCTGGACCAGGAGGTGGTGAATCGTCACGCCTGAGCCAGCCGGCGCGCGCTGCGCGAAGCACCCGGACGTGATGGCGGTGGCGCCATGCACGCGCTGCGGCACCTTCCTGTGCGGCGCCTGCACCGAGGTGATGGGAGAGGCGGCCTACTGCGCCGACTGCATCGCCTGGCTGCATAAGCACGGCCCCGTCTCCCGCGCGGTGCAGGCCCTCATCGTCGCGAGCATCCTGGGAATCCTCTGCCTGCCGTTGGGGGTGCTGCTCCTCTTTCCGTTCATCAACCTCGTGGTGGGCGTGCTCGGGCTGTGGGTGCCCACGCGCGAACTGCGGCGCATCCGCCGGGGCGAGGGGCCGCTGCGGGGGATTCGACAGGCCCAGGTGGCCCGCGTGCTGGCCGCGGTGAACCTGGTGCTGGCGCTGCTGGGGATCGCGGCCCTCCTCTACGTCGCGGTCAGCGTGCCGAGCTGAGCGCTACACGCCGCGCGCATTCGGATCCCACACGTACTTGTGGAGCTGGAGCTGGAAGCGCACGGGGAGCCGGTCCTCGATGATCCACTCGGACAGCTCGCGCGGGTGGAGCTTGCCGAAGACGGTGGAGAACAGCAGCCCGAAGGGCTTCTCCAGCAGGCGGTGCTCGGCGATCAGGGCCTTGGCCCAGTCGTAGTCCGCGCGGCTGCCGATGACGAGCTTGAGCTCGTCGTTGGCGTTCATCGAGGTGAAGTTACGGGAGTCGTTGCGATCGCTCTCGCCCGAGGAGGGCGTCTTCATGTCGACGATCTTATGGACCGCGGGCGGCACCAGGCGCACGTCGATGGCGCCGCTGGTCTCCAGCAGCACGGTGAGGCCCTCGGCGAGCAGGGCCTCCATGAGCGGGTACACGCCGGGCTGGAGCAGGGGCTCGCCGCCAGTCACCTCGACGAGCGGGGCGCGCAGGGCCTTCACCTGCTCCACCACGTCCGCGTTCTTCATGCGGCTGCCGCCCTTGAAGGCGAACTCGCTGTCGCAGTAGGTGCAGCGCAGGTGGCAGCCGGTGAGGCGCACGAAGGAGCACAGCAGGCCGGCGTGGGAGGACTCGCCCTGGACGGAGAGGTAGATCTCCTTCACCACCACGGAGTCGGCGGCGGGGGAGCGTCGAGGCTCGATGTGAGGGCGCGCGGAGAGCATGGGCGTAGAGCGGGGGCGCTTTAATCGCGAGCGACGAGCAGCGCAAGCGCGGGCCTCGCACGGATGCAACCCCGCGCCCGCCTTGGGACGTTCCAGCCCGGGGCCGGGCGGCCGCTCCGCCTCTCCCTGGCAGAGCGGCCGAGGAGCTAGGAATTCGAGGAAGGACCTGCGCGCCCCTTCACCCGCTCGATGAACGAGTCGATGAGGTGGCGAGCGATGCTCAGGCGCGGAGGGATGCGCGGGAGGTTGTCGACGGTGAACCACTGGGCCTCGACGATCTCCTTGCCGTCCACCTTCACCTCGCCGCTGGCGTACTCGGCGGTGTAGCCCACCATGAGCGAGCGCCCGAACGGCCATGGCTGGCTGCCGAAGTACCGCACGTTCTGAAGGTCCACGCCCACCTCCTCCTTCACCTCGCGCACCACCGCCTCCTCCAGGGACTCGCCCGGCTCCACGAAGCCCGCAAGGGTGCTGAAGAAAGGCATGGGGAAGTTGGAGGATCGCGCCAGCAGCATGGTGTCCCCCCGGGTGATGAGCACGATGACCGCCGGAGAGATGCGCGGATAGAACGGCGTGTGGCACACGGGACAGCGGCGCGCGCGCTCGCCGGGGACCAGCTCCGTGGGCGTGCCATCCCGGCCACAGAAGCGGTGGGTGATGTCCCACTCGGCGATGGCCAGTGAGCGGCCCGCGACCGCGAGCAGCACCTCGTCCACCTTCTGGAACAGGCCCCGCGCGGCCATCAACTGCATGCCCGCGGGTGGCTCCTGTCCCTTCGGGTACGGAGCGGCGTAGCAGTCCACCCCATCCAGGGTGCCGATGAAGTGCCCCGCCTGGGCCAGCTCCGGCACCGCCGCGCCCTTGGGAATGGAGAGGACGCCCTCACGCTCCTCGACGAGAAGCTCCAACCCCTGCGCGGCGAAGACATAGGCGTCCTCACGGCCGCGGGCAGGGGGCTCATGGCCAGGGATGAACCGGGGTGCGCTCACATCCGCCACCATAGCGGGGAGTCTGGCCGCTTGCAGGCCCTGGGTTTGAGCCTGATACATTGTCACCCATCGGTCAGAGCCGCACGGCAAGCGGGTCGTCTCACCGAACCGCGGGCGAGGGCCCGTCGTCAGTGTGTCCCAGGGGGGACTTCCACGTCCGTGTCGCCGTCCGATCTCTGCGCGTCGAGTCCACCAGCGTTATCTCCGTCACGACTCCCAGGCAGGTCGGGCTTGTGGGGGATGTGCCATGGGACGTACATGAAACGACTGAGGTGGATGCTGTGCGTCTCCTCGCCGCCACAGGGCCTGCCGTGAACTTCTTCCTCATGGGAGTAGGGGTGCTCCTGGCGGCGTTGTTGGCGGTGCTGGTCACCTGGGGCGTTCGAGTCCTGCTGCGCGCGAGAGAGGAGCTCACGCTGCTGGCCCACATCACCTCCGCCTCGCCCATGGCCATCGCCATGGTCGATTTGCGGGGGCAGGTGCGCGTCTGGAACCACGCCGCCGAGCACCTCTTCGGGTGGAGCCTGGCGCAGATCTCCGAGCGCCCCTTCCTGGAGCGGCTGGTGCCGGGGGGCTCGCAGGCCCACTTCGCCCAGCTCCTCACCCAGGCCAACGCCGGCCAGCCCGCCGAGGCCGAGGTGGGGCTCTCGAGCCAGACCGAGGGCTCCATCCCCGTGCAGCTCCTGGTGACGCGGATCGCCGACGCGGCCGGCCAACCCATGGGGTATGTTTTCAGCATGCGGGATCAGCGCGAGGTGAAGCGCCTGCGCGAGTCCCTCGTGCAGTCGGAGAAGATGGCGGCGGTGGGCACGCTCGTGGCGGGGCTCTCTCACGAGCTCAACAACCCGCTGGCCATCATCCTCGGCTTCGCGCAGGGGCTGGCGCAGCGCTCCACGTGGGATGACCGTGCGCGCACGGCGGTGGCCGCCATCGAGCGGCAGACCCAGCGCTGCGCCCAGCTGGTCCGGGCGCTGCTGGACTTCTCTCGCAAGAAGGTCTCCCAGCAGGAGCGCGTCGCGGTGCCCGCCCTGCTCGAGCGGGTGCAGGCGCTGGTCAGCGGCCAGGCCCGGCGCGCGGACATCCACTTCGAGATCCTCCCTTCGCCCCGGGAGCTGCCCGAGCTGGAGGTCAGCGTGCAGGAGATTGAAGCCGCGCTGCTCAACCTCATCACCAACGCGCTGGACGCCACGCCCAGCGGGGGCTCGGTGAGCGTGAGCGCCCGGGCGGTGGCGCAGGACGCGGGCGTGGAGCTGGTCGTGAAGGACACCGGGTGCGGCATGTCCGAGGAGGTGCTCCAGCGGGCCTTCGATCCGTTCTTCACGACGAAGCCCGTTGGGCAGGGGACGGGGCTCGGGTTGTCCATTACAAGGAGCATCGTCGAGGCCCACGGCGGTGCCATCGACGTGAAGACGGCCCCGGGAGCGGGGACCACGGTCCAGCTGTGGCTCCCAGCGGCCGGCGCGCCGGCGCACCGCATGGAGGCGACCACATGGAAGTGAATCCACGAGTCCATCCGCCAGAGGCTCCTGGGGAAGGGCTGGTCGCCTCCCAGGAAGCGGGCGCCGCGGGGGGCTCGTCCTCCTCACGGGGCGCGTCCGCGTCCCTGCCTCGGCGCAGCGTGCACGAGCTCACGCCCGGAGGGGGCATCTCCGTGCTCGTCATCGACGACGAGCCGGACATGCGCGAGATGCTGGCCTTCTCGCTGCCCTCCAACGAGTTCGAGGTGGTGACGGCGGACGGAGGCCGGGCGGCGGTGGAGGTGCTGGGCACGCGCCGCTTCGACGTGGCCATCACCGACTTGAAGATGCCGGGCATGAACGGCGTGGAGACCGTGTCCGCGCTGCGGGAGCTGGATCCGGACATGGAGGTCATCGTCGCCACCGGCTACGCGAGCCTGGAGACGGCGCTGGCCTGCATGAAGCACGGGGCGTACGACTACATCCGCAAGCCGTATGACATCGACGAGCTGCGCCACCTCATCCTGCGGGCGGTGGAGAAGCGGCGCCTGCGCTCGCTGGTGCCGCTGTACGAGGTGAGCTGCGCCCTGCTCTCGCTGCGCACGCGCGGCGAGGTGCTCACCCACCTGGGCGAGCTGACGCTGGACCTGGTGCCGCACCAGGCCTTCCGGCTGCTGCTGCCGGAGCCCGGCACGAGCACGCTGGGCATCTGCTCGTCCCCGGATGGGCTGGAGATTCCCGGGGCCTCGCTCCGAGAGCTGGCCCGCCGGGCCATCCAGGGCCAGGAGCCGGTGTGCGTGGTGAACTCGTCTCGCGACTGGCCCTTCTCTCCGGTGGACCGGCTGGGCTCGGCGCTGGCGTACTCGCTGCAAGTGGGCGACGCGCCCGCCGGCAGCCTCATCCTCCTGCGGGGTGTCGGGCAGCCCGTGTTCTCGGTGTCGGAGCTCCAGCGCGGCAGCCTCTTCGCGGCGCAGCTCGCGCTGGCGCTGGAGACGGCGCGCCTCAACGGCGAGCTCGAGGCCCGGGTGAAGGACCTGGAGGCCACGCGCGAGGAGCTGGTGAAGGCCGAGAAGCTGGCCTCGGTGGGCAAGCTGGCCGCCGGAATCACCCACGAGCTGAGCAACCCGCTGGCCTTCACCAAGACGAGCCTCCAGTCGCTGTCCGCTTACTCGCGGGACGTGAAGTCGCTGTGGTCGACGGCTCGCGAGGTGGCCGGGGAGCTGGTGAAGCGGGAGGATCCGCGCCTGGCCGAGCTGGCTTGGAAGCTGCTCAACGCCGCGGGGGAGGACACGGCGGTGTCCCTCCAGGACGCGCAGGACGCGGCGGATGACGCCATGGACGGCGTGCGCCGCGTGGAGACCTTGCTCACGGAGCTGCGCGCGCTGTCCGGAGGCGGCCCCCGCTCGCCCACCGAGCGCGTGGAGGTGGTGCAGCTGCTGGGCCGGTGGATGCGCGAGGGCCTGCTGAGCCGGCCCATCCAGCTGGAGGCCCCCGTCCCCGTCTTCGCCCGGGTCGGGCGGGATGATCTCGAGGTCAGCCTGGGGCGCATCCTCACCTATCTGTGCGAGGCCACCCCGCCCAAGCCGGGCGCGCTGCCCGTGCCGGTGATGATCCGCGCCGGCTACGATGAGGGCCGCCCCGTCATGCTGCTGGAGGATCCGCTGCTCGCGCTGTCCGAGGCGCGGCGCGCGGAGATCTTCGATCCGCACATCCAGGCCGACGCCCGGAGAGGGCACACCATGCGCCTGAACTTCGGGCTCGCGATGGCCTGGCGGCTGCTGAGCCGCATGGGCGCGGACCTCACTGTCTTCCCGGGCGCCTCGGGGGGCAGTGTCTTCCGGCTGGCGCTCCCGGCGGCCGAGTAGGAAGCGCACGGCCATGGGTGGACAGATCCTCATTGTGGACGACGAGCAGGACATCCGCCGGCTCCTGCGTGAAATGCTCTCGCTCGAAGGACACGAGGTGAACGAGGCGGCCAACGGGGCCGAGGCCCTGGAGCGGCTGCGCAAGGCCTCGTTCGATCTGGTGCTGACGGACGTGCGGATGCCGAACCTGGGCGGCGTGGAGCTGCTGCGCCGGGTGCGCGAGGCCTCGCCCTCCACCGAGGTCATCGTCGCCACCGCCTACGCCGAGCTGGACACGGCCATCGAGTGCCTGCGGGCCGGCGCGTTCGATCTGCTGCGCAAGCCCTTCAAGCTCCAGGAGCTGTTCTCCTGCGTGACGCGCGCGCTGGAGCGGCGCCGCCTCAACGTCTCCACGGATCTGGTGCGGCTGAGCCAGGCCCTCTTCGAGCAGAACGCGCTCGAGCAGCTGCCGCGCGCCATCGTGGAGAGCGTGCGCTCGTTCATGGTCGCGGACGCGGTGATGCTCGCGCTGCCGGACACGGACGGGCGGCTCCAGGCGGCGCACTCCCACGGGCTGGCGAACGAGCAGGAGAGCGCGCTCGCCCTGGCGCTCGGGGAGCGGATGGCGCGCATGCTCCCGCAGGATCAGACCCCCGCGGTGCTCGGGCCGCTGGGCGGAGACTGGCGCTTCGAGGGCTTCCTGGCGCTGCCCGCCGAGGTGTCGAGCCTGCTGCTGCCCTTGATCGCCGGGGAGCGGCTGCTCGGGGTGCTGGTCATCCTGCGCCGCTCCGAGGCGCGGCCGCTGAGCCGGGGGGAGCTGGACCGGGCCTCGCTGCTGGCCTCGCACGCGGTGCTGGCGCTGGAGAACGGGCGCATGGCGGGCCAGCTCTCCGCCTCCGAGCGCATGGCCTCCATGGGGCTGGTGGCGGCCGGGATCAGCCACGAGATCAACAACCCGGCCTCCTTCGTCCTGAGCAACCTCCGCTTCATCCAGCAGGGGCTGGCCACGCTGAGCCGGAGCCTGAAGCTGGACAAGTCGGAGCCCGGCGGACAGCCGGAGGGGCTCTCCTGGGGGCCTCGCCAGCAGGAGGAGTTCGAGTCCATCCAGGAGGCGGTGAGCGAGGCCTACGACGGCACGCGCCGCATCGTCGAGATCGTCCGGGACATGCGGGTGCTGTCGCGGATGGATGACGCGGCCACGGGCTGGTTCGAGCTGAACGAGGCGATCCGCTCGGCGCTGCGCATCACCCGGGCGGAGACGACGCCGGCGGCCACCCTGGTGGTGGAGCTGGCCGAGGGGCTCCAGGTCCAAGGCAGCCCCGGCCGGGTCTCCCAGGTCTTCAGCAACCTGCTGATCAACGCGGCGCAGGCGCTGTCGGAGTGGAAGGGTTCGAAGCGGGAGATCCGCGTCTCCTCGCACCGGGCGGGAGACCGGGCCATCATCGAGGTGGCGGACACGGGGCCGGGCATCGCCCCCGAGCACCTGTCGCGCGTCTTCCAGCCCTTCTTCACGACGAAGGGGATGACGACGGGCACCGGGCTGGGGCTCGCCATCAGCCGGGACATCGTCCGCCGGCTCGGGGGAGACATCGCGGTGCAGAGCGAGCAGGGGGTGGGCACCGTCTTCACGGTGTCACTGCCCGCGCGCTCCGCCGAGGGGACGTGATAGAGGGCGGGTCCAACCGGCCGCACGGCCAGAGGGACGCGATGCTGCAAGACTCCGCATACATCGGCGTGGGTGAGCCGGCCAAGCGCGTGAACGACGCGCTGGCGAAGAAGGGCCCCATGGGCGAGTTCGCGGCGATGAACCTCGGGGTCTTCTCGCAGGTGGTCTCCATGGCGCAGCGGGGGATGAACCCAGCCTCCAACGCGGACTGCGCCCGGTTCGCGCTGGAGGCGTGGCGCGAGACGCGCGAGGCGCGCAACATCCTCCTGGCCGAGGAGTTCCCCGGCATCCAGTTCCTGGCGGTGGACGCGCTGCTGAGCCGCCGCAAGCGCCGCATCGTGATGCTGCTGCACAACGTGGCCAGCAAGAAGCGGTGGCTGGCGCTGTCGAAGCTGCGGCTGGCGCGGCGGGTGGATCACTTCCTGTGCCTGTCCCCGCACAGCCAGCGCATCCTGGTGGAGGAGTACGGCTTTCCCAGCGAGCGCGTCTCCGTCATCTACTCGCGGGTGGACACGGACTACTTCCGTCCCCAGCCCGAGCAGCCCACGAAGCGCCAGGTGTGCGCGGCGGGCGCGGTGAACCGCGACTACGACTCATTGATCCGAGCGGCCATGGACCTGGACGCGGAGGTGAAGATCGCCGCGGACACGGTGTGGCGCTACTCGGTGGCGGGCAAGGAGCACGAGCAGGCCCGGGCGCTGCCGCCGAACGTGGAGATGCGCTCGTGGGGCACCTACGCCAACCTGCGCCAGCTCTACGCCGAGTCCCGCGTGGTGGTGGTGCCGCTGGCCCGGCCCATCATCAGCGGCATCACCGTGGCGCTCGAGGGCATGGCCATGGGCAAGCCCGTCATCCTCACGCGCAACCCGTACGTGGAGGGCTTCCTCGAGGACGGCGTCACCGGCTTCCACGTGGAGCCTGGCAACCCCGCCCAGCTGCGCGAGCGGATCCGCTGGTTACTGGAAAACCCCCAGCAGGCCGAGGCCATGGGACGGAGGGGCCGGGAGAAGGCCGAGCGGGACTTCTCCGTGGGCCGCTACGTGGAGCGCATCCTCGCGCCCTTCTGAAAAGCGAGCCTCTTCGACACGTCGCGCCAAACCCGGCCGGTGAAATTGGGATCAGGTACTCCCGGGAAAAGCCGCGAGCGGCTCTGACAGGCAACCCTACAGGTCGTCTTCGAGCGAAGTGACATGTAGTGATCACTGTCAGTAACGGCCCGCGCAAGCGCTTGGGAGAAGGAGGGATTTCTCTCGCGGCGGGGAGGCAGCCCCACCTGGAAGGTGCTCGTATGCCAGGATTTCTCGGCTTGCTTGCGTGCACTTTTCGAGGACCCGTACAATCTTGCCCGGTCCAAAGCGTGGTGGTGCCGTGATTTCTTGCCCACTTTCGCCGGTGGGCGGTGTCACCCCAGGGCTGTTGCCTGGGTCGTGGGGAGCTTGGCATGCAATCCGCATCGGTCCAGAAAGACATCTCCGAGAACTCACCGGCGGCTGAGCCCGTAGGGCCTGCTTCAACCGCGGAGGCGCCGCGGCTGGTCACCCCACCGCCGCCAATGCAGCCCCAGAAGTCCATGCGCGGACGGCTCGCGCCGGGCTTCGCCGCGAAGCTGAACCTGCTGGTGGATCTCATGGTGGTGGTGGTGGCGCTGCTGGGCTCCACGCGGTTGATGGGGCACTCGCTCCAGGTCACCAACCTGGATCTCTGGCTGCTGCTGGGCATGGCGGGGCTGGGCTGGCTGCTGCTGGGCACCGCGCTGTGCCTGTACGATCCGCGCTTCTCGGACCGGGCGCCGCTGGATGATCTGGCGCTGGTGTCCATCACCGTGGTGTCCATCACCGGCATGCTCTACCTGGAGCGCCTGCTGATTGCCGGCGGCATGCCCGTGGTGGCGCTGACCTTCTTCCCGTTGGTGCTGTGGCTGAGCGTGGTGGGGCTGCGCCACTTCGTGTTCCGCCGGCTGGCGGTGCGCGAGGAGCCCATCGACGAGGCGCTCGTCCTGGGCATCGGCGCGATGGGCCGGCTCACCGGCGAGCACCTGGCGGAGCACGGCCGCCGCCGCGTCACCGGGTACCTGGCCTTTGGCAACGAGCAGTCCAACCCCAACTCGCCGCAGCCGCTGCTGGGCAAGGTGGAGCAGCTCGAGGAGGTGCTGTGCCGGGTGCCGGTGGACGTCGTCTACATCTCGGGCAACGTGCAGAAGCACGGCCAGGAGATGCAGGCGGCCCTCAAGCTGTGCGAGCGCTTCGGCATCCCGTTCGCGCTGCCGGCGCACCCGTTCCGCATGGACCGGGCGCGCCCCGAGCACGGCCACGCGGTGGCCGATGGCTACCTGCACTTCGTGACGCACGCGCCGCGGCCTCACCAGATGGCCATCAAGCGCCTGTTCGACATCACCGCGTCGGCGGCGGGCCTGGTGGTGCTCTCGCCGCTGCTGATCGCGGTGGCGCTGATCATCAAGTTCACCTCGCGCGGCCCCATCTTCTTCAAGCAGAAGCGGGTGGGCCTGCACGGCAAGCCGTTCAACATGCTCAAGTTCCGCTCCATGGTGGTCAACGCCGAGGAGCTGCTCTCCAAGCTGGAGGCGATGAACGAGCAGACCGGCCCGGTGTTCAAGATCAAGAAGGATCCGCGCATCACCTCCATCGGGCGGTTCATCCGCAAGTACTCCATCGACGAGCTGCCGCAGCTGCTCAACGTGCTGCGCGGCGAGATGAGCGTGGTGGGCCCGCGCCCGCCGCTGCCCAAGGAGGTGGAGAAGTACGCCGCCTGGCAGCGCCGCCGGCTGTCGGTGCGCCCGGGCCTCACGTGCATCTGGCAGGTCTCCGGCCGCAACCAGATCTCGTTCGAGGAGTGGATGTACCTGGACATGCAGTACATCGACAACTGGACCCTGCTGACCGACCTGGGGCTCATCCTCAAGACGGTGCCCGTCGTCATCACCGGCAACGGCGCCAGCTAGCGCGCCGGGAGCACCCGGCGGGCCGCGGGCGGTGCGAGCCCGGCGGCTTGGTCCAGAGGCGGGGAAGCTGCCCGCGAATTGACGCGAGTGCGGGGCTGTCGTTCACTGGGAGGGTTTCCTCCCGTCGGCCCGCCCATGTCCACGCCCATCCCTGATCCGAGCGCCGCGGCGTCTCCTGTGGTTCCTCAGCCTGCCTCGCTGGACCTGACGACGTCCATGCGCAACGCCGTGAAGCTGGGCGGCTCGCTGATGGTGACGTACGGCATCGCCCTGGCGGTGCGCCTGCTGCTGCCGCGCGTGCTCGGCCCCGAGGCGTTCGGCCAGTTCAACTGGGCCTCGGAGGGCTTCACCGCCGTCTTCTTCGTGCTGGCCGGCCTGGGCCTGGAGGTCTACATCCGCAAGGAGGTGGCGCTGCGGCCGGACCACGCCAGCGAGTTCTTCGGCGGCACGCTGCTGCTGCAAGGGCTGATGGCGGTGGTGCTGCTCGGGGTGATGCAGGGGCTGATGCACCTGGAGGGCAAGCCCGGCTACCTGCGGCTGCTGGTGCTGCTGCTGGGCGTGTACCAGCTCTTCTACCGGTGCAACGGGACGCTGGCGGCGGTGCTCCATGCGCGAGAGCAAGTGGATGGGCTCTCGGTGGCCAACATCGCCACCAAGTGCGTGTGGGGCGGCGGCCAGCTGTTGGTGCTCCTGTTCCGGCTGCCGCTGCCGTGGCTGGGCGTGCCCATCCTCGCCTCGGAGGTGGTGCGGGCGGCGGTGCTCTACCGGCTGTCGCGCCAGCACGCGGGCCTGCAGTTCCGGGTGGACGTGCGAGGCACGCGCGAGGCGCTGATGGGGGCGCTGCCCTTCTTCCTCAACGAGGCGGCGCTGGCGGCCAACGGCCCCATGGGCATCTTCCTGCTGGGCTTCCTCACCAACACCACGGAGGTGGGCTGGTACGGCGCCGGGTGGAACCTGGCGGGCATGACGCTGATGGCGGCCCCGGTGCTCACCTGGGTGCTGATGCCGCTGCTCGCACGCGCCGTGGCGCACTCGCAGGAGGAGTTCTTCCGCCTCACCCGCCGCACGCTGGAGGCGGTGACCGCCTTCTCCCTTCCGCTGACGCTGGCCATGGCGCTGGGCGCGGACACCTGGGTCCACCTCGTGTATGGCGACCGCTTCGCTCCGGCCGCGACGGTGCTGCGGCTGCAGGCCCCCATCCTCGCGCTCACGTACGTGGCCATCGTCTGCGCCGCCGTGCTCACGGCGATGGGGAAGGGCTGGTGGGTGACGCGCACCTCGGTGGTGTCCATGGTGCTCAACTCGACCATCAACCTGACGCTCTCGCGCCCCTTCCTGGCGTGGTTCGGCCCGGTGGGCGGCGCGTGCGCCTCCGCGCTGGGGCTGTTCGTCTGCGAGGTGGTGGCCGTGGCCCTGCTGGTGTGGGCCGTGGGCCGCCGCGCCTATGACAGGCAGAGCGTCATCCGGCTGATCAAGACGCTGATCATCTGCGGCGTGGTGACGGGCGTGCACCTCGCGCTGGCGGGCCTGGGCCCCACGCGGCTGGTGGTGGGCGCCGGCCTCTACATCGTCCTCGTGTTGGTGACTGGCGCGGTGCGCCTGGATGAGCTGCAAGGCCTGCTGCGCGTGATTCGCCGGCGGGGCGCGCCGGTCCAGGCGTCCGCCACGTGAGCTGGAGCTGACTTCCTATGTGCCGTCCAACCCCCACTGCCTTCCGTGTCCTTCGCCGAGCCCTCCCGGCCGCGCTGCTGGCGCTGGCCGCCTGCTACACCCCGGGCCGCTTCATCTGGGTCGATGACTACCGCGAGCCTCCCTCGATGCAGGACGAGGGCTACGTCATCCGCAAGGGAGACCACCTCTTCATCAAGGTCTGGAACCAGAACGATCTGACCTCCGACAACACGCTGGTGCGCGATGACGGCCGCATCACCATCCCGCTGATCAACGACGTGGACGCGGCGGGGCTCACTCCGCCCGTGCTCTCCCGGCGCATTGAAGAGCTGCTCAAGCCGATAGTGAGCAACCCGAGCGTCTCGGTGAAGGTGACCATCCCCAAGATGATCCAGGTCGCGGTGCTGGGAGAGGTGAAGGGCCCGGGCATGAAGGACCTGGAGCCCGGCTCCGGCGTGCTGCAGGCGCTGGCGCAGGCGGGCGGCTTCACGGACTACGCCCAGCTGGACGGCATCTACGTGCTGCGGCGCCAGCAGGACAACCCCACGCCGCTGCGCATCCGCTTCGACTACGAGGCCGTCAGCCGCACCCAGGGCAAGGGCGCCGCCTTCGTGCTGCGCACCGGCGACATCGTGGTGGTGGAGTGAGCGGATGGTGAGCCTGCTGCCCGCGCTGCTGACGAGCGTGGTGCTGGCGAGCTCGCCGGCCATCCACTACTCGTCCCAGCTGCGCCTGGAGTCGATGGTCCGTACGCCGAACCTCACGGAGACCGCGAACGCCTTGTTGATCTCGGACGTGCTCCTCACGCCCCGGGGGCAGGTCATCCTCTTCACGCCGAGGGTGGAGATAAAGGCCATCCTCGAGCCGCAGCTCCTGCTGCGCCGCGCCTTCACCCAGCCCACGCTGGAGGTGCTCACCTTCGCCTTCCTGCGCGGCGAGTACCAGGCGGCGCGGGGCCTCAAGGTCTGGGCCATGGAGGCGACGACCTACGGCACCTTCCCCTTCGAGGACTTCCGGGTGCCCGCGCCCACCGACAGCGGGGGCCGGCGCCTGTTGGACGCCAGCAAGTACATCTACTCCGAGAACGTGGTGGGCATCGACATCGTCGGGATCCGGCGCACGTATATCGGCGTCCAGGGCGGCGTGGTCATCAACGGCCTGTTGGATCCACCCACCGCGCCCACCGTGCCCCACGTGCCCCGTACTCCCGCGGATGGGCCGCTTCCTTTGGATCAGCGGACAACGCCCGCGCAGGTGGGGCCGGAGGTGCGCGCGCAGGGCTTCCACTCGCTCACCCGCCGCCTCACCCTCGGCTTGGATTTCTACGGGCGGGACGTGTTCTTCTCCACCGACGCGCACCTGCTGCTGGCCCAGACTTCACCCCTGGTGCAGTACCAGTTCAGCCCACTCATCCAAGGCAAGCTGCAGCTCGGCCTGGCGGCGGGCGAGCGGCGCCCGCAAATCACCGAGCAACCCCCGGAGACGAGCTCCATCCTCCACCCCATCGGCGAGGCCTCGCTCGAGACGCCGGTTCCGGTGGGCTACCACTGGCCCGTCAAGGCCAAGCTGGCGGCGCGCTACGTCCCCTACGTCGACGTCTACAGCACCCTCGTCTACCCCCGCTTCGAGGAGAGCCTTGGCCTCGAGTGGGTGGGCCGGCGCAAGGCCCAGCTCAACCTGGAGCTCACCGCCGCCCAGGCCATGACGCAGGGCCCTCACCAGCGCGATGGCGAGGAGCGCCTCTCGGCGAAATTCCAGTGGCCGCTTACCCGTTCCACAGCCGTGGTGGCGTCCGGCCGACTCTTGAGGTTGAGAGAATTTCTGATCGAGAACGAGCCCATCTATAAGTGGTTCATGGGCGTCGGATTGGTGATCCGTCAGGAGAATGGTAGGCTTTAATCCCACCAGGTCATGAAGAAGTTCATCCTGCTGTCCGTGCTGTACGCGATGTACCTGCTGCCGAGCTTGGCGGCGCGGGAGCGTCATCCGGCCCGCGGCGTCAAGAAGACCATGCTGATGATGGTCATCTTCAACCTTTGTTACGCGTTCGCCGTACTGGTCATCTGGACGCGGATGGACGATTGAGAGCACCCGGAAACGCCCCCATGGACGTCTCGCAACGCACGGTCCTGGTCGTGGAGGACTCGCCCCTGTTCCGGAAGATGGTGGGCGAGTTCCTGCATGCCCTGGGCGTCACGCGCGTCCAGGAGGCGTCCAACGGGCGGGCCGCGCTGGAGCAGCTGGCGCACGGCCGGCCGGATCTGGTGTGCCTGGATCTGACGCTGCCGGATGTGTCCGGGTACGACGTGTGTGAGTACATCCGCGGCCAGCCGGAGCTGGCGGGGCTGCCGGTGTTGATGATCAGCGCGCGCGGCACGTTGTTGGACCGCGCACAGGCGGAAGAAGTCGGGGCGGACGGGTACTTGACCAAGCCATTCACTCAGGAAGAGTTCGTGCAACAGGTGCTGCGGCTGCTGGCAAGGGCGGCCGAGGCCACGGCGGGAGGCAAGAGCGATGTCCGCACCTCATGAGCTGCCCGGGGCCGAGCGCGATGATGCGCGCATCTTCGACTGGGAGCAGCTCAGCGACTACCTGGGCTACGTGCGCAGCGCGGTGCGGCGCCACAAGTTCCTGGTGCTGGGCACCTTCCTGGTGACGGCGGCGCTGGGGCTGGCGGCGGCCAAGCTGCTGCCGCGCACCTGGTACTCGGAGGCCCGGCTGCTGCCCCGGCGCACGGCCAACACCATCATCCCCGGGCTGGTGAACCCCGAGCGCGCCAACATCCTCAACCCGGATCCGCCCAACCCCATGCGCCCCGTCAACGACGTGGACGGCCCGACGAAGGCCGCCGCCGAGGCGGTGCTGCGCCAGGACAACCTGGTCAAGCTCATCAAGGACCTGAACCTCTTGGACCGCTGGGAGGCCACGCGCCCGCCGCTGCTGCGCGCCAAGGACTCGGTGATGCGGATGATCTCCGGTCCGGCGGACGAGGACGCGATGATGGACGGCATGGTGGGCACGCTCGAGAAGCGCCTGAGCGTGAACACCAATGACGGCAAGGTGGCGATCGGCGTGGAGTGGGGAGATCCGCAGCTGGCCTACGAGCTGGTGGAGGCGGCGCAGCAGAGCTTCCTGGACAAGAGCAAGGATGAGGAGCTGAGCAGCATCAAGGACGCCATCACCATCCTCGAGGAGCACGAGCAGGAGGCGGCCGACGCGGTGAAGGAGTCCTACGACGACTTCGAGAAGACGTTCTCCGCCATCATGGTCGAGCGCCGGCGCGTGGTGGGTGACCCGCGGCTGATGCCGAAGTTCAGCGACAAGGACCAGGAGCTGGCGCAGCTGCGCTTCCTCATCCGCGCCAAGCGCCGCGCCATCTCGGACGCGCAGGTGCAGCACAACCAGCGGATGACGGAGATGCAGGACGAGCTGGCGCAGAAGCGGGAGATGTACGCGCCGGACCACCCGTCCGTGGTGGAGCTGGAGACGAAGGTGGCGTCGCTGCGGCAGGGCTCGCCCCAGGTGAAGGCGCTGCAGGAAGAGGAGCGGCAGATGCTGGCCGAGTACGGGGAGCTGGGCGGCAAGTCGCTGCCGTTCCCGGACGAGCCGGTGCCGGATCCTTACGGCCTGGAGCGGGTGTTGATGGGGCTGTTGCCGGCGGTGTCGGAGAACCCGAGCGCGGCGGTGGCGCTGGACAAGCTGCGCAGCCGGCTGAGCGCGCAGCAGCAGATCCTCAAGCGCATCGACTCGGCGAAGCTGGAGCTGGCCATCGCCTCGAAGTCCTTCAAGTACCGCTTCACGGTGCTCTCGCCGGCCGAGTTCCCGCGCAAGCCGGAGAAGCCCAACGCGCTGATCATCGCCCTGGGCGGGATTATCGCCGGGCTGGTGCTGGGCGTGTTCGCGGCGCTGGCCAGGGATGTGCTCAGCGGCCGGGTGCTGGAGAGCTGGCAGGTGGAGCGGGGGCTGGGCGTGCCCGTGCTGGCGGAGCTGGACCGGAATTCCGGGTGACAGCCATGGAGTCCTGGGTCGGGGTGAAGCCGTGATGTGGGCGGACGTTCTGCTGCTGGTGCTGTCGCTGCCGGTGGTGCTGGCGTGCGGCTATCTGCTGCTGCTGACGCTGCTGTCAGCGGACATGGAGGCGCCGGCTCGGGTGCCTCCGCGCCTGAAGTTCGACATCATCGTCCCCGCGCACAACGAAGAGGCCGGCATCGCCCGCACGGTGGCCAACCTGTCCGCGCTGGACTACCCGGCGGCGCTGCGGCGCATCCTGGTGGTGGCGGACAACTGCTCGGACGCCACGGCGGAGCGGGCGCGCGAGGCCGGCGCCACGGTGCTGGTGCGCGTGGACACGGAGAAGCGAGGCAAGGGCTTCGCGCTGGCGCACGCCTTCGAGCACAGCCTGAGGGACGGCTTCGCCGACGCGGTGGTGGTGGTGGACGCGGACACGGTGGTGTCGCCGCACCTGCTGCACTCGTTCGGCCTGAGGCTGGAGGCGGGCGCCCATGCCATCCAGGCGCACTACGGCGTGCTCAACCCGGAGGCCTCGTGGCGCACGCGGCTGATGGCGATTGCCCTGGCGCTGTTCCACAAGGTGCGCTCGCTGGGCCGCGAGCGGCTGGGCGTCTCGTGCGGGCTGCGTGGCAACGGCATGTGCTTCAGCCACCGCGTCATCGGCGAGGTGCCGCATGACGCTTTCTCCATCGTGGAGGATCTGGAGTACGGCATCCGCCTGGGCCGGGCCGGCCACCGCGTGCACTACGCGTGGGAGGCCGAGGTGCTGGGCGAGATGGTGTCCTCGGAGAAGGCCGCCCGCTCGCAGCGCCGCCGCTGGGAGGGTGGGCGCTGGGCGATGACGAAGCAGTTCGGCGTGCCGCTGCTGGGCGAGGCGCTGGACAAGCGCGACGACGTGCTGCTGGACCTGGCCATGGACCTGCTGGTGCCGCCGCTGACCTACGTGGTGCTGGGCGCGGTGGCGGTGGCGGTGGCCGGGGGCGCGCTCTCTGCGTGGCAGGGGCACGTGGCGCTCACCGCCTGGGCCGCGGCGTTCTGCGTGGCCAGCCTGGCCCTGTACGTGCTGCGCGGCTGGTGGGTGTCGGGCATGGGGGCGCGCGGGCTGTTGGACTTGATGCGAGCGCCCTTCTACGTGGTGTGGAAGGTGTGGCTGATGGTGGCGGGCCCTCGAGACAAGAAGGGGGAGTGGGTGCGGACCACCCGCGAGGCGCGCAAGCCCTGAGCACGCGCCCGGGCGGAGCACCCTGAGGACGACGATGGAAGCTTTCCTCTCCCGTACCCCTGTCTTCCTCGCGCTGGTGGGCGGCCTGGTGCTGTCCACGCTGGTCCTGGTCATCCTCTTCCCGGCCGTGGCGATGCTGCCCATGGCGGTGGCCATCCTGCTGTGGGTGCTGGCCAAGGTGCCGCTGCGCTCCCCCGTCCTCGTCCTGCTCACCATCCTGCTCACGGTGGACTGCGCCGTGGAGGTGCCCTACTCGGGGCTGTGGCAGTCGCCGGTCTCCTTCCTCGGCCGGCTGTTCTACGTCCCCCTCAACAATATCACCCACATCCCCGGCCTCGGCTTCACGCTGATCGACGTGTCGGTGTTCGGGTTGATCCTCCTCTACATCTACCGGCGGGCGGTGGGGCTGAAGATCGACAAGCCGATGACGCCGCTACCCAAGCCGCTGATCAACGCGCTCCTGCTCATCCTGGTGACCATCGCCTGGATGTACGTCTGGGGCGTGGCGCGGGGAGGAGACGGGCGTCCGGCGAAGTGGCAGCTCCAGAAGCTGCTGCTGATGCCGATGTTCGTGCTGCTGTTCACCATCTCCATCAAGGGGCCGGAGGACTTCCGGCTCCTGGGGCGGATCATCGTCTGGGCCTGCTTCGTCAAGGCGTTCCTGGGCGCCTTCTTCATCGTCTTCATCGTCCGGCCCCAGGGGCTCTATAGCGAGTACGCCACCACCCACTCGGACACGGTGCTGTACGTGACGGGGCTGGCCATCGCCCTCAGCTCGTGGACGGAGGAGCCCACCTGGAAGAACTTCCGGCGGATGGCGCTGGTGTGCGGCGTCATCCTCATGGGCATGAACTACAACGATCGCCGCCTCGCGTACGCCAGCTTTGATCAGGCGCTGGTCACCATGTTCCTGCTCAGCCCGTGGACGCGCGTGAAGGTCTACGCCACGCGCGTGGGCGTCGCGCTGCTGCCGCTGATCCTCGCCTATATCGTCATCGGCTGGAGCAATCCGACGGGCTTTTTCTCGCCCGTGAACACGATCAAGTCGATGATCGTCGGCGAGCACAACGACACCGGCGAGATGGACTACCGCGACGTGGAGAACTTCAACCTCATTTCCACCTGGCAGCGAAACCCGCTGCTGGGCACGGGGTATGGCCACGGCTTCGACGTGGTGATGAAGCTCGATGACATCTCCCACCTCTTCGAGGACTGGCGCTACCACCCGCACAACTCGGTGCTGGGCCTGCTGGCCTTCGGCGGAGCGCTGGGCTTCTCAGGGGTGTGGATGTTCGTCGCGGTCACCATGTTCTTCGCCACGCGCTCCTATCACCGCGCCCACCCGCCTCACTGGCGCGCCGCAGCGCTGGTCTGCATCGCGATTGTCATCGCCTATACAAACCAGTGCTTCGGAGACATGGGCATCACCAGCTGGTACGGGATGATCCTCATGGCCCTGTCCGTCACCATCACCGGCAAGCTGGCGATCCTCACCGGCGCGTGGCAACCCGTGAGATCTCCTACGCCTGTTGAGAGCGCACCCTTGCTGGGATCGTCGGTCCAGGAGGGAGGTGGGCGCACATGAGCCGGAAAGGGGCGCGTTCAGCCCGAACAGAACGGCGCAGTCTGTCTGTTGACTCGCATGATCCTGCCCATGAGGCCCCACTGGGCAGCCGCTGGAAAATGAGTAGACTGGATCCGTCTATGTACGAGCCGAACGACAATTCAGGGGGCAACGGGCCTCCTCGGGGCGGCGACGGGAACGGCGCCAAGCCGGGACCGGCGCGTCCCCGTCCCTGGTCTGTCGTGCGGGGCACGCCAACGCCGGTGCCCATTGCTCCCGAAGAGCCCGTCCACAACGAAGTCGTCCCCAGCCCCTCGGAGCCGATTCCCACCGAGCTGCTGCACCTGTGGACGCTGCTCACCCAGCGCGAGAAGTGGAACTCGCTGGCGGTGGTGCCGGCGCAGCCTGGGGCCTCGGGGCTCATGGCCGCGCGCGCCATCGTCGAGGTGGGCAGCCAGTACCGCGACAAACCCATCCGCTTCATCGACGCGGAGGGGCTGCCTCCTGGGGCGGCCTCGCGGCTGGTGCGGGAGATGCGGGCGCACGTGGAGCAGGGCGGCATGGTCGTCGTCTGCCTGGACTCGGTGCTCACCAACCCGGTGGGCCTCGAGGTGGCGCTGAACACCGAGCGCGCGCTGTTGTGCGTGCCGCTGGGCTCCACGCAGTTCTCCTCGGCGCGGCAGACGCTGGAGCTGATCGGCAAGGCGCGCTTCCTGGGCAGCGTGACGCTGCAGCAACGGGTGGGGAGCAAGAAGTGAGCGACTCGCCCTCGGCGAGCTCGGATGCTCCGCCGCGGAACGAAGCACAGCGGCCTCGGGTGAGCGTGGTGATGGCCACGTACAACCGGCTGGCCCTGCTCCCGCGGCTCCTTCAACAGCTCGCCCGTCAGACGCTGCCTCCCAGCGATTACGAAGTCGTGGTGGTGGATGACGGCTCCAAGGAGCCCGCGCAGGGCCCGCTGGAGGCGCTGGCCCAGGAGCTGCCGTACACGCTGCGCGTGGAGACGCAGAAGAACGCGGGCGCGGCGGCGGCGCGGCACCGGGGCGTGCTGGCCGCGCGTGGTGACGTCGTCATCATCACCGACGACGACATGCAGGTGCCCGAGGACTTCGTTCAGCGGCACCTGGAGCAGCACCCGGAGGGCTCGCGCCACGTGGTGCTGGGGCGCATTGATCCGGATCCGGCCATCTCGGACATGCCGCTCTTCGAGCGCTGGTACGCGTACCTGCATGACAGGCTCGCCCGCCGGCTGCACGAGGAGGGCGCCCACGGGTGGAACCTCTACACGGGCAACGTCTCGTTCCGCCGCGAGGACTACGTGGCGGTGGGCGGGTTTGATCCGAGCCTGAAGCAGTCGGAGGACATCGAGCTGGGCATCCGCCTGGAGAAGGCCGGCTGCCAGGTGCGCTTCTGCAACGACTCGTACGTGCTCCACGGCTCGGACCACACCAGCTTCGAGAAGTGGCTGGCGCGGGCGCACCGCTACGGCATCATGGACTCGCGGCTGTCCGAGCGGCACTCGGACGTGCCCCAGGTGGATCCGTGGCGGATGCTCTTCGAGATGAACGCGCTGGCGCGGCCGCTGCTGGCCACGGCGGTGGCGCTGCCCGGGCCGACCAAGCCGGTGACGAACGCGCTCATGGGCGCGGCGAAGCTGGCGGATCGCCTGGGGCTCAAGCAGGTGGCCTTCAAGAGCACCTCGGTGGCCTACACCATGGAGTACCTGCGCGGGGCGAGGGCGGAGGCGGGCTCGTGGCGGGAAGTGGCCCGGCGCATCGCGCGTTACCGGCAGGCGTCCGCGCAGGGAGCAGAAGGGTTCCCGCGGGACGCGGGGAAGGACTCGAGCGGAGCGCCATGAGACACGGGACCGGAGGGAGCCGCGCACGGCGCCTGACCGGAAGCAGCAGGGTGGGTCCGGGGCCCTGGGTGGCCTTGCTGGCGACGTGTGCCGTCCTGCTGTCCGCCTGTGAGAGCGGTGGAGCCCAAGCCGCCACTCCCGGCGCTTCGAAGAGGTCCTCCCTCACGCCCAAGCCGGGCATGTCGGTGGAGCTGGCGGAGCCCATCTACCAGGGCGGCGTGAAGCCCGGCTGGCAGGACGCCGGCTGGAGCGAGCGCGAGGTGCAGGGCCCGGGCCCCGCGAAGGTGATGATGGCCGACCGGGGCGGGTGGATGCTGAAGCACTCCAGCCCCGTGCACGGCACCTTCGGCGGGCTGGCGCTGCGCTACAAGGCGCCCTCCGGCTTCGGCGAGTTCCTGGAGATCCGCCTGGACTCCGAGGGCAAGACGGTGTTTCCGCGCGTGAGCGTGACTTCGCGGCACGTGCTCGGGCAGGACGGGGACTGGGTGCAGCTGCTCATCCCCATGGCCGAGCTGAACCCGGACATGAAGGCCTTTGATCGGCTCGTCCTCCGGGCGCGCACGAGCGTGGGCTCGGACTGGGTGGAGGTGGAGGGGCTCGGGTTCACGCACCCCGGGGCGCAGATGTCCGAGATGCCCAAGGGCGTGGCCTCGCTGGCGCTGGTGGAGGTGGCCTATCAGGACGGCGTGAAGCCCGGCTGGGAGGCCAGCGGCTGGAGCGAGCGCGAGGTGCAGGGCCCCGGGCCGGCGAAGGTGATGATGGCGGAGCTGGGCGGCTGGTCGCTGCGCCGGATGCAGCCGCTGCAGAGCGGCTTCTCGGGGCTGGCGTTCCGGTACAAGGCGCCCTCCGCATATGGCGACTTCCTGGAGGTCCGCCTGGACGCCGCGGACAAGACGGTGTTCCCGCGGGTGCGCGTGGGGCCCCAGCACGTGGTGAACCACCAGGATGACTGGATTCAGGTGCTGGTGCCGTGGCCGGAGCTGAACCCGAAGATGCAGCCCTTCGACCGGGTGATCATGCGGGCGCACAAGCGCGTGGGCTCGGAGTGGGTGCAGCTGGATTCGCTCGGCTTCACCAGCGCCGAGGCCGCGATGGGGATGGCGGCGCCGGCCATGGAAATGGGAATGGGCATGGGCATGAGCCAGGCGCGCAAGGCGGTGGGGCCTCCCCGGCCCGCGAGCCTGTCCGTGGACTGCACGGCGCCCAGCCACTACATCAGTTCGCAAATCTACGGCATCGCGTTCGACGCGCTGAAGGAGTCCAGCGGCACGGATCAGTGGGAGCTGGGCGCCACGGTGCGCCGCTGGGGCGGCAACCCCACCAGCCGCTACAACTGGAAGCTGAACGCCTGGAACACGGCCAACGACTGGTTCTTCCGCAACACCGCGCCCGGGGACAGGCCGCAGTTCACCTATGACGACTTCCTCATGGCCAACCGCACGCACGGGATGCAGTCCGCGCTCACGCTGCCGATGCTCGGCTGGGTGGCCAGGGACACGAGCTCGGTGAGCTTCCCGCTGTCGAAGTTCGGCCCCCAGGAGAGGATGGACCCCGAGGTGAAGGAGGCGGGCAACGGCCGGTCCTCCTCGGGCCGCGAGCTGACGCCGCTGGCGCCCTCGCAAACAAGCGTGGCGGCTCCGCCCGAGTTCATCGCCGAGTGGGTTCGCGCTCTGCGCCAGAAGGACATGAAGCGCGGCCGCAGCGTGCACATGTACTTCCTCGACAACGAGCCGATGCTGTGGAACTCGACGCACCGGGACGTGCACCCCGAGCCCGCCACGTATGACGAGCTGCTGGAGCGCACCCTCTCCTACGGCACGGCCGTGCGCGAGGCGGATCCGGACGCCGTCATCGCCGGGCCGGCCGAGTGGGGCTGGACGGCCTACTTCCGCTCGGCGGCGGACGTGGCCAAGGGCGCCACGCCGGATGCGGACCGCAAGGCCCACGGCAACCTGCCGCTGCTGCCCTGGTACCTGCGCAAGCTGCGCGAGGAGGAGAAGAAGACGGGCACGCGCATCCTCGACGTGGTGGACGTGCACTACTACCCGCAGGCGGACGGGGTCTCCCCGGACAAGGGCGAGAAGACCGACCCGGAGTCGGCCGCGCTGCGCATCCGCTCCACACGCGCGCTGTGGGATCCAAGCTACAAGGACGAGTCCTGGATCGCCGAGCCGGTGCGGCTCATCCCCCGGCTGAAGAAGATGGTGGAGGACAACTACCCGGGCCGGGGCATCGCCATCGGCGAGTACAACTTCGGCGCCGCGAGGCACATGAGCGGCGGGCTCGCCCAGGCCGAGGCGCTGGGCCGCTTCGCGGAAGGGGGCCTCACCGCGGCCTTCTACTTCGCCACCCCGCCGCCGCGCAGCCCCGCGTGGTGGGCGTTCCGGGCCTACCGCAACTTCGACGGGCACGGCGGCCGCTTCCAGGACGCCTATGTGCCCTCGAGCGCGGAGGAGGGCACCTCGCTCTTCGCCTCGCGCAGCGTGGATGGCCGGCACCTGGTGGCCATTGCCCTCAACGTGGATCCGGACACCGCGCGCAGCGCCCGGGTGGAGCTCAAGGGCTGCGGCGTGCTCAAGGGCTCGCGGGTGATGACGTACGCGGGAGAGCCGAGCGGCTTCGCCGAGCAGCAGGCTCCCGGCATGAGCGCGGGGATGATGGAGGCGCAGCTGCCTCCCTACTCCATCACGGTGTTGGACTTGACGCTGGAGCCGGCGAAGGCGCCGGGGAAGCCTTCGGCTGAGAAGGGCCAGCGGCCAGCTTCTCCTTGAGGCGCAGGAAGCGGCTCTCGAAGTAGCGGTAGCTCAGGCCCGCCATCAGCACGCTCAGGGCCAGGGTCAGCGGGAAGTTCACGGCGAAGCCCTGGCCGGGCGCCGCGCGGCGCACCAGGTTCAAGGCGATCATGTGCATCAGGTAGACGCCGTAGCTGATCATCCCCACGTACCGGATGGGCCGCAGCGTGAGCACGGGCAGCAGGAAGTGGTCCGTGCGGATGCAGCTGGAGACCACCAGCGCCGCCATCAGCATCGAGGTGAGCCAGTAGGGCGTGCCGTTGGTCCCCACCGCGAGCAGGACGAGCGCCATCATCAGCACCGGGACCCAGCGCTGGCCGAGCGCGCGGTACACCCACGCGAAGCCCCGAGGCGAGTGCAGCGCATAGGCCGCCAGGCACCCCATGCAGATGGTGGGCGAGAAGCTGGCGAGGATGCGCACCGAGAGCAGCGAGTCATCCAGCCGCTCCGTCTGCACGGCCCAGGGCGCCCACAGCGAGATGGCGAGCAGCCCCGTCATGAAGAACACCGCGCCCCACCGGTGGGCCGCGCGCATCACGCCGGGCCACATCAGATAGAACTGCTCCTCGGTGGCCAGCGACCAGGCGAAGTAGAAGATGATGCGCTTGTCCGGCTCCAGCGGGACGAACCAGTTGGAGGTGTACGTGAGGAAGGCCGGGAGGTTGGCGAAGAAGTCGGCCCGCTCCATCGTGCTCCGCTCGAACAGGAGCGTCAGCACCACGTACGCGCTGAGCACCGCGTAGTAGAGCGGGAAGATGCGCAGCGCTCTCCGGCCGTAGAAGCGCCCCAGGGAGATCTGCCCGTGCGAGTCATGCTCGCGCAGCAGCAGCGAGGTGATGAGGAAGCCGCTGATGCCGAAGAAGAGCGAGACGCCCAGGTAGCCGCGGCCCACGAAGCCCGAGTGCAGCCCCGAGACGTGGTAGGCCACCACCAGGACGATGCTCAGACAGCGCAATCCGTCCAGCCCCGGGAAGATGCGGGTGCGCAGGAACTCCTCATGGGCGCGAGCGGTATCCATCCAGGGACCAGGAGCGCGCACTTTCCCACGCGCCACACGGACATGTCACGGGGCCCGGCCAGTCCCCTCGGATGCACGGGGGCCGGCCAGGCGAGTCATGGCCACGTGGGAGAAGAACACCGGAATGCCCAGGAGATAACGCCGGGCCAGGCGCTTGGGCTCCAGATAGAGCCGGTACACCCACTCCAGTCCGGTGTTGCGCAGCAGCTCGGGGGCCCGGGTTACTTTGCCTCCCAAAAAGTCGAGGATGGCGCCCCCGTTGACGATGAGCACGGGGTGGGAGAGCCGCTCTCGCAGCCGGACGGCGATGTCCTCCTGCTTGGGCATGCCCATGGCGAGGATGATGAGCTCCGGCTTCGTCTCGGCGGCCAGGTCCAGATACACCTCGGGCGGAGAGAAGCCGTCGTGGCAGGCCACCACCACCAGCCCCTCGGCCTCCAGCTTCTGCCGCGCTGTGTCGAGCCAGGGAGAGCGCGTGCCGAACAGCGCGGCGCGCCGGCCCTTGTAGGCGCGGGCAATCTTGGGGATGAAGTCCGTGCCGTTCATGTTCAGGCCGTGGGGGCGCCCGAAGGCCTTCAGCCCCAGCTTCACGCCAATGCCGTCTCGCAGCAGCAGATCCGAGCGCAGCAGGCTCTCCAGCATGGAGGGGGTGTTCCACCCCAGGTTGGCCGCGTGCGCGTTGACGAAGGAGACGATGTAGGGCCGCGAGGGGTGCTGCAGCTCCTCGAGGAGCGCCGCATGGGCACGCTCGTCGCCGATGCAGTGGATGCGCTGGTGCAGCTCGAGGAACTCGCGCGTGCGCGCGGCCATCGTGCGCCCTGGTAGGCGCTGGGGTGCGCGCTCTGGGATACCCGTCATGGCTCCTGGCTCCTCCGGCGGGGGAAGATACTTCAGGGCGAGCGGGAGCGCCGCCGCGCGGCGTCCGTGAGGTAGGCGCGGACCGGGCCCGACAGGGGGAGCTGAAGCGCGGCGTCCACGTCGATGAAGGCGGCCCACACCACCTCGCGGCGATCGATGGTGAGCGCTGGCTCGGCGTCCACCTCCAGCTCCAGGAAGGAGACGTGGTCGCGCTTGTACTCCTCGTGGTCCACCACGTCATACGCGGCGTGAAGTTCCGCGGCATTCAGGGAGAGGCCCACCTCCTCGCGCAGCTCGCGCAGGCCCGTCTGCACGTGGGACTCGCCCGCGTGGGCGCCTCCTCCCGGCATGCTGAAGAGGCGCTTGTAGGAGTTCTGCAGCAGCAGCACGCGCCGGCCGTGCCACACGCCGACGAAGACACCTTCCACCGGGGGGCGGCGCACGAACCAGTACGCCATGGCCAGCGAGTAGGCGCCGCGGTACGCCACGCGCACCAGGGCATCGGTCAGCTCGCGCGCCGCGGCGCGGGCTTGCCCCAGGGTGCTCATTCAGTAGGTGCCCGTGAGCTGCAGGGTGAAGGTGCGGCCATACTGGGGCACCGGCGCGGTGGAGGACTCCGCGCTCACCGGCAGCACGTACTGCTCGTCCAGCAGGTTCTGCACGCCCGCGAAGTAGCGGAAGCGGGAGAACTCGCCGGAGAGGCCGACCCCCAGCAGCAGCGCCTCGCCGCTGTCCTTGCCTCCCGAGCCGAAGTCGCGGGCGCTCTGGTAGTTGGCCTGCGTGGCCAGCCGCACCTCTCCATTGGCCAGCGGCACCAGCATGCGCCCCGAGATGATGTGGGTGGGCGTGGCGACCTTCACCTCTTCCGAGACGTGGCGCAGGCTGACGTAGGAGTAGCTCAGGTCCACCAGCAGGAAGCGGCCCGGCTGCCAGTGCAGGCCGGCCTCCGCGCCCCAGGCGAGCGTCTCGTCGGTGCTGTTCTTGAAGACGATGCACTGCTCGGTGCCCAGCGGGCTGCCGCACCGGGGCACTGGCAGCGCGTCCGTCTCCAGGGTGATGAGGTTGGAGATGCGGTTGTGGTAGCCCGCGACGGTCAGCCGCAGCTCGTTCGTCAAGTCGTGCGAGTGCTCCAGCTCGAAGGTGGTGATGGTCTCCGGGTCCAACTGCTCCGCGGGCCGCTGGGTGACGAGCCGGTCGTCGTAGAACAGCTCGTAGACGTTGGGGGCGCGGAAGGCGCGGCCGACGACGAGCTTGGTGAGGCCCCCGTCGTACGGCCGCCCGATGAGGGCCAGGCGCGGAGTGATGGGCACCGTGTCCAGGTCCAGGTACTTGTCCAGGCGCAGGCCCGCCGAGAGGCTCAACCGCGGGTGCAGGCGCCACTCGTCCATCAGGTAGAGGGACACCAGGGTGCGCGCCTTCGCCGGCAGGGTGTTGTCTGCCGCCGCGCCGAACGTCTCCTGCTCCACGCGGATCTGCCCCTGGCCTTCCAGGCCCACGGTGAGGCGGTTGCCCTCGAACAGGGCCAGCTGCAGGCGGGCCTCGGAGGAGAGCCAGTCGGCCCGGCCCGCGTCGGTGTCACGCATCAGGCTCGTGCCGTCATCGGACGCGTACATCCAATAGCCGCGGTAGCGGCTCAGGTCGAACGCGCCCCGCAAGGTGAGGTTGACGCTGTCGCTCAAGGGGCGCTCGTAGCGCGCCTCGATGAAGCCGCGGGTGTCCTGCACCTGGGTGCCCTGGGCGCCAATCGCGGTGCCGAAGGGGCCGGTGGGGGTCTCCTTCACGCGGGTGTTGAGGCGGGCCATGAGCGTGAGGTTGCCCAGGCGCGCGTGCAGCGCGCCGCCGAAGCCCCGCTCACCGTCGAGCCCCTGCACGCGGGTATTGGGGGCCAGCAGGGTGCTCTCCGCGCCCGTGGCGCGCAGGGTGGCGCCGGACAGGAGCACGGAGCGATCCACGCCGTTCTCCCATCCCGCGGAGGCATGCAGGCTGGCGGTCCCGAGCGCCCCCACCGTGCCCGTGACTTCCACGTTCCGCTCCAGCCCCAGCGACTCGCGCGGCACCACGTTGATGACGGCGAAGAAGGCGCCGGTGCCGTACAGGGCGCTGCCGGGGCCGCGCACCACCTCGATGCGCTCGACGTCCTCCAGGTCCACCGAGAGATCATGCGCGGCGTAGCCCTGGCCCGCCCACACGTCGTTCATCGAGTGGCCGTCCCAGAGGATGAGGATGCGGGTGTTGAGGTCGCCCGGGGGAGAGAAGCCGCGCACGCCCACGTACGTATAGGTGCGATCGTCCGCGAGGAAGAAGCCGCGCACGCCGGCGAGGGCCTCGGCCAGGGTGCGCCAGCCGAATGCGCGCAGCTCCTCCTGGGTCAGCACGGTGGTGGAGGCGGGGGCCTCGTCCACGGAGGTCAGCCCCTTGGACGCGGCGCGCACGGGCGGAGGGGCGTAGTGCAGCTCGGCGATGACCCGGACCTCCTGGTCGGCCACCACCTTCACCTCCTGGCGCAGGGGGCGCACCTCGAGGCTCTCCACCTCGACGATGTGCTCGCCCTCGGGGAGGGTGATGACGGTGGGAGTGAAGCCCACGGGCTTGCCGTCCACGCGCACGCTGGCGCTCTCGCGGTTGGCGGTGACGACGAGGCGCCCGGTGGGCCTCGTCTGGGCGCCGAGCGCCACGGGCACCTTCACGGCGCCATCGGCGGGGACCTCCACGACGAGCTGCGCGGAGGCGTGGCCGGCCGCGCGCACGTACAGCACGTGCTGCCCGGGCGTCAGCTTCAGCGTCCCGGGCACCCGGGCGAGGACGGCGCCCTCGGGCTCGGTGCGCACCTCGGCGCCTTCGGGCGTGCCGCTGAGCTCCACGGTGCCGGTGATGAGGGACAGCTCGAACTCTTGTGAGACGGAGCGGCCTCGGGAGACGAGGACGGAGGCCTCGGCGGGGCGGTAGCCCTCCTTCTTCACCATCACCTTGTGGCGGCCGGGAGACAGCGCGAGCGTCTGCGGCGAGCGGCCGCGGCTGCCGAGGTCCGCCCGGTCGATGTAGACCTCGGCGCCCTCGGGGGTGCTGGCCACACGCACCAGGGCCACCTTGGGGCGCAGGCGCTCCAGCGCGTGGTGGACCTCGGCGGCGTCCTCGTCCGGGAGCGGATCTCCTGCGAGCAGATCGTTGTAGTAGCGGTAGGCCTCGTTGAAGCGGTTCTGCGCCTCGTAGCAGCGGGCGATGTTGAAGAGGACGTTGCGGTTGGGGACGAGCCGGTAGCTGGTGAAGTAGGAGCGCAGCGCCTCGTTGTAGTTGCCCTTGGAGTAGGCCTCGTTGCCCAGCTCGAAGGCGACGTCCGCCTCATCCGCGGTGTTGTTGGCCAACGCGAAGCCAGGAGCGAGCAGCAGCGACAGGACGAGCAGGGCAGGACGAAGCAATCTCATGGGAGCGCCGTCATTCTCCCCACCCAGGGAGAGGAGGTCCACGGGACAGCCTCCAAAATTCGCACCGGGCCGTGGGCAGGCAGGCGGGCGGGCGCGCGGCTCGCGGGTGCTCAGGGGCCGGCCGCCAGGGCCGCGGCGAGGGTCCGCGCGGCGGCCTCCAGCTCCTCGGGGGAGCGGTGGTCCTCGGCGGGAGCGTCGAAGACGGCGCGGCCCCACAGGTGCCGAGGGGTGTCCGGGAAGCGAGGCACGAGGTGGAGGTGGAAGTGGCGCAGCACATCGCCGATGGCGAAGGCGTAGGCGTGCTCGGCGCCGAGGGCCTGGCGCTGGGCGCGCATCACCCGGGCGGCGAAGGCCCCCAGCTCCCGGGCGACGGCGTCGTCGAGCTCGTACAGGGCGCGGGCGTGGCGCTCGCTGGAGATGACCACCCAGCCGGGCACGGGGCTGGGAGAGGCGACGCCATGGAGCACCAGCCCGGGCGCACGGGCGAGGATCCCGCCCACGGGGCGTGTGGTCCCCTGGACGATGGCACAGCCCAGGCACGGATCATTCACGTCGGACATAGGGGGAAACCGTAACAGGGTAGCCTTTCGGCGCGGCCCCTGAGGAGGATAGAGGGGAAGGTAGGAGCCGCTGACAGATGATCCGGGAGACGCCATGGGTTGAGTGAAGTGTCACCACCTTGACGTCATGTGCCCGAGGTCCGAGAGTGTCGCCCCGCCGCCGTATGTCGCGGCGTGGACTCTTCAGAAACACTTTAAAGGTGGGGACGATGAAGAAGCTGGTGATGGCCCTCGTGCCGGCCCTGATGTTCGGCTGCAGCAGCCCAGAGGACGCGAACGGGGATGGAATTGCCGACGGTGTCCAGGATCCGAACAACGTATCGGTGGTGGTGCCCTCGACGCCGAAGGGCACGGTCTCCGGTCAGGTGCTGACGACGCAGCAGAAGCCGCTGGGAGGGGCCAACGTCTCGCTGACGGTCGGCAGCTCCGCCACGGCGAAGACGGCCACCACGGATGAGGCCGGCAACTTCACCTTCCAGGACGTGCCGGCCGGAGCTCAGGTGCTGCTGACGTTCAGCAAGGACGGCTTTGCTTCGCTTCGCGCCTCCTCCGTCGTGCCGGACTCGGCAGGCAACGTTCCCATCAACAACGGCAACGCGAGCTTCGGCCCTGTCCTGCTGAGCGAGCTCAATGGCCAGGTGAAGATCAACCTCGTCGGCCCCACGGGCCGTCCCGCTGAGGGCGCCAAGGCGACTCTCGATATCGATCCTGCGGGGACTGTCCTCTTTGGCCTGTCCGAGCAGACCAGCAGCAAGGTGGTGGTCGAGGCTGTTGCGGATGCCCAGGGTGTCCTGACCTTCGACAAGGTCCCGAACCCGATCGAGGCCAATCGGCTCGGTGCGCAGTACAGGCTCTCTGTTGCCGCGATGGACACCAACGGTGATGGCGTGTTCGAGACCGGTGGCCTCGTGCGCGTTTACTCTTCCCAGACCCTGATTACTTCGGGGACGGTCAAGACCGAGAGCCTGCCGTACGGTTACAACCCGCCCGCGGGTACGCTCGCGATCGACTACAGCAATGTCGCCGCGCTGAAGGGCAGCTCGTACCTCCCCTTGTTCAACATGATCAAGCCGGGCGAGAACATCTATATCGTCTTCAACCAGCCCGTGCAGTCCAGCTCGGTCATCGTGGGGCTGACGGACGAGTATGGCCGCGAGAGCCTGGGTATCTCCAAGTCACTGGCCAGCGGAGGTACCGTCCTCACCCTCACGCCGTCGCAGGCGATCCAGGCGGGCCGGGAGTACAACCTCTATCTGCGTGCAGTCGCGCTCAATGGAGCGGCCAGCGGCGGTAGCGTGTACGCCACCTCCCCCTCCGTTGCCTTCTTCGCAGGAGATCCGGCCAATCCCCTGGCCATCAGCGTCGAGAGCGTGAAGTTCCAGGAGTCGGGAACGAACAATGGACTGATCGACAACGGTGAGCTCGTCTACGTCAACTTCAACCAGGTGATGACGGCGCGTCTTGCGACCTCCTCCTACGCCTATGTGTTCGTGGGGGCGGACCTCAACAACAGCGGCAAGATTGGTGATGCCCCCGGCGAGAGGGACCCGTCCACGGGCAAGATCTTGAGTGCGACGTCAGGGTTCCTGCTCGCGCCGGCGGAGCCTACGGCTCCCATTGCCACCAAGAACCCGCCGGAGAAGCCAGTCTTCCCCTTCAACACGTCGGGTTACACGACGCGCTTCCGCTTCCAGTACACGCCGCCGGCACTCCCGACGACTCCCACCACCTATACGCCGTTCAATCCGACCTCCAACATCCCCATCTACATTCTCTACAGTGCACTCACCCCGACCTCGGACGTATATGAGTCGGGCTGGGGTGTTCCTCAGACGTCCGACGTCACGATCAGCGGCTCTTCTGTCACCCCCATTGCCGTGCCGGTCGCGGTCCCGTAGTCCGGATGGGCTGAACCCTGCTGCAACGCCGTACCGCCGCCCTCTCGGAGCTTGGCTTCGAGGGGGCGGTGTCGTTTTCCGGACACTCCGACAGCCCGGTGGTACACCCTCCGCCCCCAGGGGGGACGGGGCGCGCGGCCCAGTCCGTGTATAGAATGATCCCGCCCCCGTATCCCTGTTCGCCGGAGAACCCCAGCGCCATGAGCCAATCGGCCACGAAAGTCCTTCCGCCAGCCGAGGTAGGTGCCAGCGCCGAGTCTGCACCCTCCAAGAAGCGCGTCCTCGTCGTCGATGACTTCGATGACGCCCGGGAGATGTATGCCGAGTACCTGGAGTTCGCCGGCTTCCAGGTGGAGACGGCTCGCAACGGCCAGGAGGCCGTCGAGAAGGCCCAGGAGGCCAACCCCGACATCATCCTCATGGACCTGTCCCTGCCCGTGATGGATGGCTGGGAGGCCACTCGCCTCATCAAAGGCGACAACCGCACCCGCGACATCCCCGTGATGGCGCTCAGCGGCCATGTGCTCGCCGGCAGCGAGAACCAGGCCAAGGATGCCGGCGCCGACGAGTTCGTCGCCAAGCCCTGTCTGCCGCAGGACCTCGAGAACAAGATTCGCAACATGCTCAAGCCGAGCAAGGCGAAGGACAAGCGCTAGCCTCCCCGCATGCACTGGCTCCCGGGGCGGCTTGATTGCCGAGGTCCGGGCGCGTAGGCACCTACCGTGGCCTCTCCCGCCTCCTCTGCGCCGCCGGATACGTGGACTCCTCCCGAGGAGTTCGATGAGTATCGCCTGATCCGGCTCATCGGCCGCGGGCGCACGGGAAGGGTGTATCTGGCCCACGACACGCTGCTCGAGCGCCCCGTGGCGGTGAAGTTCATCCCCACCCTGGGCCAGAACGCCCTGGCCCGCTTCCTCGTCGAGGCCCGCGCCGCCGCTCGCATCCAGCACCCCAACGTCGTCACCCTCTACCGCGTGGGGCAGCTCGAGGATCAGCCGTACCTCATCTCCGAGTTCATCCGCGGCGTCAGCCTGGACCGGCTCGCCAAGCCCGTGCCCTCCGAGCGCGCGCTGTCCATTGGCAAGGATCTGGCGCGCGGGCTGAGCGCGGCGCACCGCCGCGGCGTGCTGCACCGGGACATCAAGCCCGGCAACGCCGTGCTCACCGAGAGCGGTGAGGTGAAGCTGCTCGACTTCGGGCTGGCCAAGCTGCTGGATCCGACCGCCTCGGCGGAGAGCGCTCAGCGCCCGGCGCGCGCCCCGTCTCCCCCGGAGCTGCCCGCGGAGCTCGATCCCGAGGCCAGCCCCGGCTTTGGCGCCCGCTCGCTGGATGGGGTCTTCCTCCCCTCGCTGCCTCGGGGCGCCCTGGTGGGCACTCCTTATTACATGTCGCCCGAGGCCTGGGCTGGCGAGGAGCTGACGGCGCGCAGTGACGTGTACTCGCTGGGCGTCGTCCTCTACGAGCTGAGCGCGGGCAAGGGCCCCTTCCGGGACGTGCCGTGGCGGGAGCTCTCCGAGGCGGTGCGCTCGCGGGATGCGCGCCCCCTGGCCGAGGCCGCTCCGGGGGTGGAGCCGAACTTCGCCGCCGTCATCGATCGCTGCCTGCGGCGCGAGCCCTCCGAGCGCTACGCCTCCGCCGCGGCGATGCTGGACGCGCTGGAGCAGATCGGCCGGGACGAGGGCGCCGTGGGGGCCATCCCCGAGGGCAACCCGTTCCGCGGCCTGCAGGCCTTCGAGGCCGAGCACCGCGCCCTCTTCTTCGGCCGCCGGCGCGAGCAGCGCGCGGTGCTGGAGCGCCTCAAGGGCGAGCCCTTCCTGCTCATCACCGGCGACTCGGGCGTGGGCAAGTCCTCGCTGTGTCTGGCCGGCGTCATCCCCCTCATCGCCGACGGGGCGCTGGAGGATGGCCGGCGCTGGAGGAGCGTCCGGCTGGTGCCAGGCCGCCGCCCGGTGGCCGCGCTCGCCGCCGCCCTGGCGCCCGTGCTGGAGATGCAGGAGGAGGCGCTGGCGGAGTTGCTCCACACGGAGCCGACGGGGCTGGCTCGGCGGCTGCGCGCGAAGCTGGGCGCGCAGGATGGCCTCGTCATGTACGTGGATCAGCTCGAGGAGCTGGTGACGCTCGCCAGCGCCGAGGAGGCGATGCAGGCGGGCGTCGCGCTGGGCGAGCTGGCCGAGGGCGTCACCGGCGTGAGGCTGCTGACCACCGGCCGCAGTGACTTCCTCACCCGGTTGACGGCCGTGCCGGGGTTGGGCGCCGAGGTGCCTCGCGCGCTGTACCTGCTGCGCGCGCTCACGCCCGAGGAGATGCGCGAGGCCATCGTCGGCCCGGCGCGCGTCAAGGGCGTGCGCTTCGAGTCCGAGGCGCTGGTGGACACGCTGGTGGCGGCGACGGCGGCCACCGAGGGTGGGCTGCCGCTGCTCCAGTTCGCCCTGGCCGAGCTGTGGGAGGCGCGCGACAAGGCCGCCGAGGTCATCACCCAGGCGGCGCTGGATGGGCTGGGCGGAGTGGCGGGCGCCCTGGCCCGGCACGCGGACGCGGCGGTGGACAGCCTGCTGCCGGATCAGCGCATCGCCGCCCGAGGCGTGCTGCTGCGGTTGATCACCGCGGACGGGACGCGGGCGCGCAAGACGGACCGCGAGCTGGTGGGGGATGATCCTCGCTACCGCGCGGCGCTGGAGGCGCTGGTGCGCGCGCGCCTGCTGGTGGCGCGCGAGGCCGAGGAGGGCACCTCCTACGAGGTGGCTCACGAGGCGCTCGTCACCGGCTGGAAGACGCTGGCGCGCTGGCTGGTGGAGGCCGCCGAGCGCCGCGAGGTGCAGGCCCGGCTCGAGGTGGCCGCCGCGCACTGGGAGCGGCTGGGCCACACGCGGGATGTGCTCTGGGGGCCTCGGCAGCTGGCGGAGGCGGCGGTGCTGGACCCGGGCGAGCTCACCCGCCGCGAGCAGGAGTTCCTGGAGGCCTCCCGCCGCACGGTGGTGCGCAGCCGCAGGGCGCGTCGAGCGTTGGCCGCGGGCTTCCTCGCGCTGCTGGCGCTGGTCTACGGCGGCGGCCGGTTGCGCGAGCGCTGGCAGCTGGAGGAGCAGGTCCGGGAGCAGTTCGCCCAGGCCACCCACGAGTTCAAGCAAGCGCAGGACGAGCGCGAGGCGTTCAACGCCGAGCGCACCGAGGCCTTCCGCCTCTATGGCACTGGCCAGAAGGCGGAGGCGGACAGGACGTGGGCCCACGCCCTCAGCCACGGCACGCAGGTCCGCCAGCGCTTCGACACCGTGGCCTACCAGCTCGAGCGCGCGCTGGGGCTCTCCCCCGAGCAGCAGGACATCAAGCGCAAGCTGGCGGAGTGTCTGTACGAGCGCGCCCTGCTGGCCGAGCAGGAGGGAGAGTCCATCGCCCTTCCGGCGCTGCTGCAGCGGCTGCGGCTGTATGACAGGGATGAGCGGTACTGGCAGCAGTGGAACGCCCCGGCCCGGCTCTCGTTGGAGGTGGAGGCGTCCGGCGCGGTGGCCGAGCTGCGCCCCATGGCTCGAGACGCGCAGGGCCATGAAACCCTGGGCGAGCCCGTGCCGCTGGGCGAGAGCCCCTGGAAGGACGTGGAGGTGGCGCCCGGGTACTACCAGCTCACGATGCATGCGCCTGGCCGTGAGCCGGCGGGCTTGCCCATCCACCTGACGCGCGGCCAGCAGCTTCATCTCCCCGTGCTCCTGCCTCGCGCGGGCTCGATTCCCAAGGGCTTCATCTATGTCCCCCCAGGCCCCGTGCTCTTTGGCAGCGGCCTGGAGGCGGGCGTGCGGGACTTCTACAACACCATCCCGCTTCGGGAGCTCGAAACCCCGGGCTACCTCATCGCCCGCTACGAGACGACGTACGCGGACTGGATCGCCTTCCTGGATGACTTGCCCGAGCAGGAGCGCGCGGCTCGGACCCCTTCCGTGGGCGCCTCCTATATGGGCACGCTGCGGCTGCAGCAGGAGGCGGGCACCTGGGTGCTGCACCTGCAGCCCAGCTCCGCGGGGCCCTACGTGGTGCGCGCGGGGCAGAAGCTGCACTACGCCAAGCGGGATCGCCGCGTCGAGCAGGACTGGCTGCGCATGCCCGTCACCGGCATCGCCTTCGATGACGCGGAGGCGTACACGAAGTGGCTCGCGCGCACGGGCCGGGTGCCGGGGGCGCGGCTGTGCTCGGAGCTGGAGTGGGAGCGCGCCGCCCGCGGCGTGGACGGGCGCGAGTTCCCCCACGGCGACACGCTCGGCCCGGATGACGCCAACGTGGACCTCACCTACGGCAAGGAGCCCGGCGGCTTCGGCCCGGACGAGGTGGGCAGCCACCCCCTGTCCCGCAGCCCCTTCGGCGTGGAGGACATGGCCGGCAATGCCTGGGAGTGGGCCGTGGCCTGGCTCCAGCCGGGCAAGCCCATGCTGCGGGGTGGGAGCTACTACTACGCGGTCAGCTCCGCCCGCTCCTCCAACCGGGAGCTTCCAGAACGGACGCTGCGCGAGCTTTCCGTGGGACTCCGGGTATGTGCGGAACCACCCGCCAGGTAGTGCACTGCGCCATAGAGTGCACCCGTTTGGCCTACCCCACGAACTGCTGAGTAGCGGACGAACGAGCGTTGTGCCTCGTACTTTCGGCTAACTCGAGTGCCCGCGAGTCAACGGTGCAAGGGCCCCACGGCTTCCCGGCCGCTTGCCGCCCGACAAGGCGCTGCACACCGTCCGCCCAGTCCAAACAGGACGGTGGAGGCGTTCCATGGGTGCTAAGGGCTTGGTCGGTGCGGCGATGGCCGCTTGGATGGTGGTGGGGTGTGGGGTGGCCGAGACTCAGGAGCCCGGCACTTCCTCTCTGGAGACCGCGAAGGCCGCGGTGGTGGTGGCCAACGGGGTGCAGCTCAACGGCATCAACCCCAATGGCATCAACCCCAACGGCATCAACCCCAACGGCGTGCTGGCGAACCGCATGCTGCTCTCGGTGCGTTACGACGACGTGAAGGTTCCGGGCGCCGCCCCGTTCTCGCAGACGTGGATCCAGGGCTCCGAGCTGCATGGCCTGATCGACACGCAGGAGCTGTCCGGCCCCGACTTTCTGCAGGCGCGCTTCGTCGCGGACCTGGACGACGGCTCCCAGGTGAACCTGCGCATCGACAACGTGACGCAGGGCAGCGGCGCGGATGCGGACGTCTGGTCCTACCGCGTCTCCTACCTGGAGAATGACGGCCAGTGGTACCCGCTCTGCAAGACGCTGGACGGCACGGACTCGGACGCCATCGCGCTGGATGCCGTGTGGAACTATGGCCAGGGCGTGGCGGGGGGCGGCTCGAAGATCCACTCCACCACCGGGTTCACCTTCGCGTGTGACGGCTACGCGCTGGCCAAGTGCGTGCGCTTTGGCTACGCGCCCTGGCGCTCGGTGAACGGCGTGAGCCTGGAGGACTACCACCAGGCCTGCACCCGGCTGCTGCGCGCGGACTTCTGCGGCGATGGCACCCCGCACACCCAGAATGGCAACCTGGTGAACATCTATGACTCGGTGAGCGTGCAGACGGACGCCGCGAGCTGGCAGCCCGAGGCCCTGTGGAACGCCAACGGCGCGAGCTGCTTCACCTCGCACAACCGCTCCACCACGCCGATCCAGTGCGCGGATGGCCGCACGGTGAGCGCCTGCGAGCCGAGCTTCTCGTCGAGCACGCTGATCATCAGCGAGACGCCGTGAGCCCTGCTCGGGACGTTGCCGGGCGCTGACCCCAGGGTGCCGATCCTTGTTGCCCGCTCGACGGGGCGGCGGTTGATCCGTCCACGTGCGGGCAAGCGCCTGACGGCCGATGGGCCCCTGACTGGCACCTCACTACCGGAAGCCTGAGTCTCTATAGGTCGTAGCCGACCGGAGATGGGGGTCACCGGTGATGCGAGAGGTTCCGAGTAAGCAGAGGGGCTCCCGCGCCAGGGCCTGCCGGGCCGGCGTCCTGCTGGGAGCCCTGGCCTGCCTGGTGGGGTGTAACGGCCAGAGGGGCGAGGCCGCGGCGCAGGATCCCGAGAGCCCGGTGACGCTCGGGCCGGAGAATGTGGCGCGCGTCGAGCCCCGGGTGTTGCAGAGCGGGCCGGTGATCTCCGGCTCGCTGCACGCAAGGCAGGCGGCCACCCTGCGCGCGGAGGTGGGCGGCTCCGTCGTGGAGGTGAAGGCCGACCAGGGGCAGCCGGTGAAGCGCGGGCAGTTGCTGGCGCGCATCGATGATGTGGCCTTGCAGGACCAGCTCCTGGCCGCACGCACCGCGGCACGGGTCGCGGAGAGCGCGCTGCAGGTGGCGGCCGCCGAGGAAGAGCGGAGCGAGAGGCTGGCCAAGGGGGAGGTCATCACCCGGAGGGATCTCGAGCGGGTGCAGCTCGCTCGGCATCAGGCCCAGGCCCAGGCCGCCGAGGCCCAGTCCCGCCTGTTGCTGGTGAGAGAGCAGCTGGGCCGCACGCACATCATCGCGCCCTTTGATGGCGTGGTGAGCGAGCGGCAGGTGAACGCGGGGGATGTCGTGCAGCCGGGCGCGCCCCTGCTCACGGTGGTGGACCCCACGAGCCTGGAGCTGGAGGCCTCGGTTCCCGCCGAGTACGCGGGGCTCATCAAGGCGGGGACACCGGTGGACTTCCACCTCCCCGGCGGCGGCGAGCAGAGCTTCTCGGGGAAGATTGAACGCATCAACCCGGCGGTGGATCCGTCCACCGGCCAGGTGCGCATCTACGTGACGATCCCCAACGTGCGGCAAGCGCTGCTGGTGGGGCTGTTTGCCCAGGGGCGGGTGGCCTCCGAGTCCAAGGAGGCGGTGTCGCTGCCGCTGGCTGCGTTGGACCTGCGCACCACGCAGCCCTCGGTGCTGCGCGTGCGGGACGGCAAGGTGGAGCGCGTCCCGGTGACGGTGGGCCTGCGCGATGACGTGGCCCAGCAGCTCGAGGTGCGCTCGGGCCTCCAGGCCGGGGACGTGGTGGTGCTGGGCTCGGCGCGCGATCTGGCCGAGGGCACTCGCGTGCAGGTGGCCCAGGCGCAGCAGGCTCCCACGGGGCAAGGCCCCGCAACTCCCGTTCCCCGCTGAGGCCGCTCCTCCGCCCTCTCACGCTCTCTCCGAGGAGCCGCCGTGTTCATCTCCGACTTCGCCATCAAACGTCCCATCGTCACCATCACCGTCATGGTGGCGCTGGTCGCCTTCGGGCTCGTCGCGCTGCTCAACCTGGAGACGGACGAGTTCCCGGATGTGCAGCAGCCCGTCATCGGCGTCACCGTCGTCTACCCGGGCGCCTCGCCGGACACGGTGGAGCGCGAGCTGGTGGACCCCATCGAGGACGCCATCTTCAGCATCAGCGGGGTGGACGCGAGCAAGACGGTCTCGGCCGCCACGGACGGCCTGGCCCAGTTCACGGTCTTCTTCGACTACTCCAAGGACATCCAGCAGGCCTCGCAGGACATTCGGGATGCCATCTCCAGCAAGCGCGCGGATCTGCCGCAGGAGATGGAGGAGCCCATCCTCACGCGGTTTGATCCGTCGGATCTGCCCATCGTCTCGCTGACGCTGACGTCGGACACGCTGCCGGCCACGCAGCTGTCGCGCATCGCGGATCCGACGGTGGTGCGCGAGCTGCGCTCGGTGCCGGGCGTGGCGCAGGTGACGGTGGTGGGCGGCATCGAGCGCGAGCTGACGGTGGAGCTCAAGCCGGCGGCGCTCCAGGCGGCGGGGCTGAGCGTGGCGCAGGTGGTGCAGGCGCTGCAGACGCAGAACCTGGCGGCGCCGGTGGGCCGCATCACCGGGAAGCTGGAGGAGGAGACCATCCGCCTGAAGGGCCGGCTGGAAGCTCCGGAGGACTTCGCCAACCTGGTTGTCGCCGAGCGCAACGGGCAGGCCATCCTCTTGGGGCAGGTGGCCTCGGTGCGGGATGGGACGGAGGAGCCGCGCACGCTGGCGCTCTTCAACGAGAGCCAAGCGGTGGGCATCGACGTGCTGAAGGCCAAGGGCTACAGCACCACCCAGGTGAGTGACGCCCTGCGCGAGCGCGTGAAGGCGCTGCAGCCGAAGCTGCCTCCGGGCGCGCGGCTGGAGCTGGTGGTGGACGCGGGCACGCGCGTGTCCCACGCGGTGACCAACGTGGAGGAGGCGCTCTTCGAGGGTGCCATCCTCACCGTGCTGGTGGTGTTCCTCTTCCTCAACTCGTGGCGCTCCACGGTGATTACGGGGCTGGCGCTGCCGGTGAGCGTGCTGGCCTCGTTCATCAGCGTCTGGGTGTTCGGCTTCACGCTCAACACCATGTCGCTGCTGGGCCTGTCGCTGGCCATCGGCATCCTGATCGACGACGCCATCGTGGTCCGCGAGAACATCGTCCGGCACATCGAGATGGGGAAGGACCACTACAAGGCGTCTCGGGAGGCCACGAACGAGATCGGCCTGGCGGTGGCGGCCACCACGTTCTCCATCGTGGCGGTGTTCGTGCCGGTGGCCTTCATGTACGGGGTGGCTGGGCAGTGGTTCAAGCCGTTCGCGCTCACCATCGCGTGCGCGGTGCTGGTGTCGCTGTTCGTGAGCTTCTCGCTGGATCCGATGCTCTCGGCGTACTGGGCGGATCCGCAGGTGGAGAAGGGCGCGCGCAAGGGGCCCATCTCGCGGACGCTCTCGCACTTCAACCGCTGGTTTGATCGGCAGGCGGACAACTACAAGCGCGTCATCGCCTGGGCGCTGGATCACCGGCTGGCCATGGTGCTGCTGGCGGTGGGCTCGCTCGTGGGCGCGCTGGCGCTGCAGGGGGTGTTCGGCGGCGCGGGGTTCGTCCCCGTGAGCGACCGCAGCGAGATTGATCTCCTGGTGGAGACACCTCCCAGCTCGAGCCTGGAGTACACGCGGCGCAAGGTGGAGGAGCTGTCCCAGCTGGCCCGCGCGCACCCGGAGGTCGAGTACACGTACTCCACCCTTGGCACGCCGCTGCCGCTGCGCTCACCGGGCGTTGATCAGGCGCTGGTGTACGTGCGGCTCAAGCCCAAGAGCGAGCGCAAGCAGAGCCAGGATGCGCTGGGCCATGTCCTGCGCGACGAGGTGAAGCGGCTGGGCGGAGTGCGGGTGTCCGTGTTCACCAGCGGGTTTGGTGGCGCGTTCAAGCAGATCCAGCTCGAGCTGCGCGGGACGGATGCGCGCACCCTCAACCTGCTGGCCGAGCAGGTGATGCACGAGGTGGAGAAGGTACCGGGCGCGGTGGACGTGGGCCTGTCCACGCGCGGCCAGAAGCCGGAGCTGGAGGTGGAGCTGCGCCGCGGCATCGCCGGGCAGCTCGGGGTGACGGTGGGGCAGGTGGCGCAGTCGCTGCGGCCAGCGTTCGCGGGGCTGGACTCGGGGGACTGGGTCGATCCCACGGGAGAGACCCGTGACGTGATGGTGCGGCTGGCCCCGGAGGCCCGCGCGAGCCCGAGCGATCTGGCGCAGCTCCCGTTGGTGCTCTCGGGCGGGCCGGGGGGAGCGCCGGTGGTGGTGCCGCTGGGGCAGGTGGCGGAGGTGCGCGAGACGCTGGGGCCCGCGCAGATCAACCACCTCAACCGGGACAAGGTCATCAACGTGCAGGCCAACGTGGAGGGGCGCTCGCTGTCTGAGGTGCTGAGGGACATCCGGGCGCGCATCCAGAAGGTCCGGCTGCCGCAGGGCTACAAGATCACCGAGGGCGGCGAGGCCGCGGACCAGACGGAGGTCTTCACCCGCATCTTCACGGCGCTCATCATCGCGGTGCTGCTGATGTACCTCATCCTGGTGGTGCAGTTCGGCTCGTTCCTGGATCCGCTGGCCATCCTCATCTCGCTGCCGCTGTCGCTCATCGGCGTGGTGCTGGCGCTGCTCGTCACCGGGGACACGCTGAACATCATGAGCCTCATTGGCGTCATCCTGCTGATGGGCATCGTGGCGAAGAACGCCATCCTGCTGATCGACTTCGCCAAGTGGTCCCACGAGCGGCGCGGGCTGCCGCTCCGGGACGCGCTCATCGAGGCGGGGCGCATCCGCTTGAGGCCCATCATCATGACGACGCTCGCGCTGATCGCCGGCATGATCCCGGTGGCGCTGGGGCGAGGCGAGGGCGCGGACTTCCGTGCGCCGCTGGGACGCGCGGTCATCGGCGGCGTCATCACCTCCACGCTGCTCACGCTGCTGGTGATTCCGACGGTGTACGAGATCCTCTCGGATGCGCGGAGATGGATCCTCGGCAAGTTCCGGAAGTGGTTCGGGCGGGGCAAGCCCGAGCCGGCGCACGGAGGCGGAGAGCCGCGCCCGGTGCCGCAAGCGCCTCAGGAGTGAGAGCGGACTCAGAGTGGACACTCGGAAGGCGAGCCGCATCGGCTATGGTTCCCACCGCGCAGTGGCTCGGGGAGCTCATGGCTGAACGGAAGTGGTCGGACGAATTCCTGGAGGAGATGCGGAGGCTCGTGGCCGAGGCGCTGGAGGCGCTGGACGTGCGCAACCTGGTGCTCGGCATCCACGATCCGAGCTTTCCCAGCGAGCCCGACGAAGACACCGGCCGTGGCTCGCCCTACACCCGAGGCGCCGCCCGCTTTCTTGAGTTCGCCCGCGCGCTGGGCTTCACCGGCATTCAGCTCGGCCCCCAGGGGCAGACCTCCGAGTTCAATGCGTCGCCCTATGACTCGACGCTCTTCTCACGCAACGTGCTCAATGCTCCGCTCGCCGCGTTGACCGAGGAGGAGTGGGGCCAGTTGCTGAGCCCCGAGCGGCTGGCGTCGCTTGTGTCCTCTCGCCCTGCTGGAGCCAGTCCCGGCGAGCGATACCGCTACGCTTTCCGCACCCAGCACGCCGCGCTCGATGAGGCGTGGACGGCCTTCCAGCGTGAACGCCTCCGGCAGGATGCGCGCCTGGCGATTCGGGAGCTGGCCCGGCGCTTCGAGGCGTTCACGAAGGAGCACCGGGACTGGCTCAAGCGCGATGCCCTCTTCGAAGCGCTCTGCGTCGAGCATGGGCAGCGCGATTGGCGGCAGTGGGCCGGGCAGGGAGAGGCGGCGCTCGACTCGCGGCTGTTCGCTCCGCGGCCGGGGGAAGAGCAGGCGTGCGCGGCACGCATCCGAGCCCTGGCCGCGAAGTACTCGGAGCTCCTCGAGCGCTGCGCCTTCCACCAGTTCCTCGTGCACTCCGCTCACCAGCAACTGCGCACCCGCGCGGCAAGCTGGGGGCTCAAGCTCTACGGAGATCTGCAGATCGGCTTCTCGCTGGAGGACGCGTGGGCGTGGCAGGACCTCTTCCTGCGCACGTACCTGATGGGCGCTCCGCCCAGCCGCACCAACCCCGAGGGCCAACCGTGGAACTACCCGGTGCTGGACCCCAACCGCTTCTTCGAGCCGCGCCTGGGCCTCGAGCCCGAGCGCCGCTCCGGTCCCGTGCTGCGCTTCATGGAAGCGCGCATGGACAAGATGCTCGGGGAGTATGACGGGCTGCGCATCGATCACCCGCACGGGCTGGTGTGCCCCTGGGTCTACCGCTCCGGCGAGCCGGACGCGCTGCGCGCGGTGCAGACAGGCGCCCGGCTGTTCGACTCGCCGGACCTGCCGGATCACCCGGAGCTGGCCCGGTACGCCATCGCCACCTCGGAGCAGCTCGATCGCTCGGTGCCGCGCTATGCGGACGGGTGGGTGCGCTCGCTCACTCCGGAGCAGGTGCGCCAGTACAGCATCCTCTTCGACACCAT
>NZ_JBJMQP010000006.1:0-1882 GCF_045802625.1 Hyalangium sp.
GTCCGACGTGGATGTCGGAGAGGTGGATCCAACTGAAGAGCGGATGCGCTTCCATGCGTGGACACATGGTCGCGCACACGAGCGGAGTGCAGCAAGCTGTCTTGTCGAAGTCCTGTTCGAGAGCGTTCCCAGGAGGTGTTCATGTGGAGAGCCCGCGGCTGCTTGGTGCTGTGGCCCATGCCATCCCCGGAGGTTGGAGTGACACTGAGCCAGAGGGACTTTGCTTCGGCAAACCAAGGAGCGAGCCATGGAAATTGACGGGCTGTTGTCCAAGGCGCAGGGCCTGTTGCTCGCTGCCGCCATGCTGGCCACTGGCTGTGCGACGGTGCAGCCAACGCCCGGCAGAGGAACGGACCTGAGGTACCGGCCGCGCATCTCTCCCTCGCATGTGGTGGCGGCCGCACCGGTGCATTCGGTCCCAGCCGCAAGGGGCTCGCTCACCCAGGGGGCCGCACAGGGAGACGACTGGGAGCAGTTGCTGACAGAGGCGGGCCTGGAGTCGGGGGATGAGAGGCCCCTTTCGGGCAGTGCGCTCACGCCCGCTCAGGCGGCTCGGCTGCTCGACCTCTTCCTGAAAAAGCCTGTGACGCTGGGCTCGTTTCCGGCGCGCATGGCGGTGGGCTACCTGTTGCGCGGGGTGCTGGAACGAGGCGAGGTTTCCCGGCACGAGCTGCTGCGCCGGGTGGAGCGCTTCAAGCGCGTGGCGGTGCTGAGGCCTGATGGCTACCTGGCCTGGACCCGAAGTGGCCGCACCCAGCAGAAGGTGGCCCCTGTCGAGTGGAGGGATGGTGCCTTTCGCGCCGGCCCGTTCGAACTGGGGCGCTTCTATGTCAGCAACGGCTTCATCTTCCGCCTCGCGGACGAGCGATTGGAGCCGCTCGCTGGACCAGTGCAGGTCGAGGTGTACGACGATGCGGACTACGTCAGCCGCTCGCTGGATGGCGCCGAAGCGGCGTTCACGAAGCTGGCGCTCGCCTTGGGGCAGTTCTTCACCCGGCCCGTGGATAGCATCGCCGCGCTGAAGAACCTGCCTGCGGGGGTGGCCGCGCTCATCGCCTCGTCGCCCGAGTACTTCGAGCGTTTTCGGTACATGACTCAGGGCGAGCAGACGCGGGCCATTGCCGAGTTGGCCACCAATCTCCTCGTGACGACCGGCACCACCGTGGGAACGACGCGCACAGTGACAGGAGTGCTGGCCGGTGCCGAGGCGACCGTACCGATGCTGTCACTGTCCGCGGAGGGAGCGCTGATCTTCGAGCGTGTCGCAGTGCCGGTAGGGCGAGTGGCCACGGTCCTGGGCGGCGGGCCCGGAGCGGCGCTCATCCTCCACCGGGCCAACTCCTCAGCTCACGAACCTTCCGGCGGGCGCGGGCCGGGAGAGTGGGGGCCTTCCGAAGAGTCAGGCATGTCCGAACGTGCTCAGGCCTACCAGGAGCAGATCACGGGGCACTCCACAGATGAGGCCTACTGGGTCGGCGGCATGGGCAAGCAGAGCGGAGGCGTGAAGTTCGACGGTTTCAAAGACGGCGTGCTACTGGAGGCCAAGGGGCCCGGCTATGCGGATAAGTTTCTCGACAATCTCGAGCCCGAATATTGGTTCAAGAACTCGGGGGCAGCGGACTTGGTCAAGCAGGCTCGGCGCCAGAGCAACAAGGTTTTGGGCATGGGCATCCCCATCGAATGGCACGTGGCGGAGCAGAAGGCGGCTGACGCCATCCAGTTGCTCTTCGAGCGCAACAATATCGAAGGGATCAAGGTCATCTACACTCCTGTTCGCTGAAACGAGGACCTCATGACTGCTACCCCCATACCTGAGGGTTACTATGCTGGCGCCTATTGGGGGCCGCGCAAGGAGTCGCCCGAAGAATGCGCCGAACGCACA